>NZ_JBNNWO010000008.1:0-280644 GCF_050281105.1 Methylobacterium sp. NPDC080182 | reverse complement strand
CTCGACGACGTCGAGCTCGGTCTCGGCCGTCTTGGCCTCCTCGACCGTGATCACGCCCTCGTTGCCCACCTTCTGCATGGCGTGGGCGATCATCTGGCCGATCTCGGTGTCACCGTTGGCGGAGATCGTGCCGACCTGGGCGATTTCCTCGGACGAGGCGACCTTCCGCGAGCGGCCCGCGATATCCTTTACGACCGCGGCCACGGCCAGATCGATGCCGCGTTTCAGGTCCATCGGGTTCATGCCGGCGGCGACGTACTTGACGCCCTCTCGGACGATGGAGGCCGCGAGAACGGTCGCCGTGGTGGTGCCGTCGCCGGCGGTGTCGCTCGACTTCGAGGCCACTTCGCGCACCATCTGGGCGCCCATGTTCTCGAACTTGTCGGCGAGCTCGATCTCCTTGGCGACCGTCACACCGTCCTTGGTGATGCGCGGGGCGCCGAAGCTCTTCTCGATCACGACGTTGCGGCCCTTCGGGCCCAGCGTCACCTTCACTGCGCTGGCGAGCAGCTCGACACCGCGCAGCATCCCCTCGCGAGCATCAACCGAAAAGCGAACATCTTTGGCGGACATGGTGGTGCACTCATCATCTGTCGTCTGGCCCCAAGGCACGCCACAGCGGGCGCCTCGACGGGAAGGTCGTCGTTCGAGGCCGCGAACGGCCTGATCGAGGCTAGGCGACGATGCCCAGGATGTCGGATTCCTTCATGATCAGGAGGTCCTGGCCGTCAATCTTGACCTCGGTGCCGGACCATTTGCCGAACAGCACACGGTCCCCCGCCTTGACATCGAGCGCGTTGATCTTGCCGGCCTCGTCGCGTGCACCGGGCCCCACAGCGACGACCTCGCCCTCCTGCGGCTTCTCCTTGACCGTATCGGGGATGATGATCCCGCCCTTGGTCTTCTCCTCGCCTTCGATGCGACGGAGCACCACGCGGTCGTGCAGCGGACGGAATTTCATTGTGAGATCCTGATCGTTCCCAAGCGAGATCCAACCGCGGTGATTGGCGCTGTCGCGGGACAGAGACCGGCGAGATTGTTTCGCCGCTTGATCGACCGACTGTTAGCACTCGCCGCATGGAAGTGCTAATCTTATGATGGGACAGCGGGCCCCGCTCATCCCGAAGCCGGGGCAAAACGCCTAAACGGCCCCTTCAGCGAGGGACAGCGGATTCGAACCGCCTGCGTCGATCGACCGATCTCCGCGCCGCGCGGATCAACCTGCGCGATCGTCCGCCCTGATCGGGCCGCTCAAGCAGGACTGTGTTGGAGGATGGCAAGACGATCAGTCAGGCCACCGCTCCGCCGACCAGCGACGATTTCACCGTGAAAAGCAGCTGTCTCGCCTGAAATCGCCAAGAGTTTTGACAATCGAAAATCTGGCCGGTGGCAGACGGATATTTCGTCTCTTTCACACGTTACACTTGTCCGCGCGATGGTCAGTCCCGCCGCTGGCGGACAAGGATCATTGTCATGACAATTCTGATGGCCGTCGCTCTGGCGATTGCGTTGCTCGGCATCGCGCTGACGTCGGCAGCCTACCGGTTTGCACCGGTGTCGAAGCACATAGCGAGCGGGGATATCGTCCTCGTCTGTGGGATCAGCACTGCGGCGTTGGGAAGCCTCGGAGTCCTCCTGCAGATCTTCACCGTCTGACCTGCGGGCTCGTCGAAGCCGCGTTGCCCGTGACCGGGTCGCGCGGCGGGATCCATGTCATGGACGGGAGGCTGCCACCATGCCGACACTGCCCGACGCCTACCTCCGGGACATCCTTGCAAAGGCGGAACAGGAACTCGCCGCGGCCGAGCTGCGCCGGGCCCAGCAGGCACGGATCGTCGCCGGCCCGCTCAATAGCCCGGAGACCCGAGCCGCCGCGGAACTGCTTCTGCGGGAGATCGACCGGACCATCACGTCCATCTGGGCGAACCGCCATTTAATCGAGGTCATCCTGGCCTGATCAAGCCGAGCCGGCAGATATGCCGATGCCGCGTTCATCCCCCCGCCCCTCGGCCAAGCGCGTCTCGTCCGTGCACAACGGCAGGTCGGCGGCTGGGGCCCCGACAATGGCACGGGACCAATTCTCACGATGCGTGTCACGTGCCGTTGCCTTGGGCGGTCATGCTGCCCGCGATCGGACCCTTATTCGAGCCCTCGGCAAAAACGTGGCCTGCACGGCACCGCCCGCCGACACTTCCCGAGGGGGCTGGCGACAAGCGTCAGCTCACGAAACTGCGCCACGGTCTGCCGAGGCGTTCGCCGACAGAGCCATCCGCGGCACGCATCTCCAAGCCACTTCGCTGTCGCTTTCCCAGATCATCGAGCGTCACGATCATCCACGAGACTTGGGCTTTGGGGGTCTGTGCGCTCGAAGCGGAGGGTCAATACCTGAGCTCGCTCCAGCGAAAGCAGACCATCAGCGACCAGGCCCGAAACCACTTCCCCGAATTCGTCCCTGGTAAGGCCACGACTCTTGAAGGACTTCACGATCGTGTCCGCATGCGCCATGACCATCAGATCGCGCTTGATCTCCATCGTCGAGGGGATCGATATTTTGCGCCCAAAACGTTTCTGATTGAGCATGGCGGATCTCCTTGACGACAGCAACGGAAGCTCGAGCACTGAAAACGCCGAGAAAGTTATTTCGTTCAGATCAGCGCCTGTTTCATGTTTTCCGGGATAAAATTACTAATATGCGATAAATCGCCAGATTTATATTTATTTGATCTGGTAAAATATTTTCGACACACCATCTTATGAGAGTCGCCGCATCCTGCGGGCGATCGCCGCGACGCGCGACTGTGTCGTCGGACGGACGCGGGTCCTGTCGCGTGCTGACGTCAGTCAGCAGGTGATGCGCTGAGTTCCCGGCATGGCGAATCTCGGGGACGACCCTCGACATGATGGAGCGGCTCTACGTCGCCAGTCGACCTGGCCACCTGAGCAAACGGTGACGTCATCGGCCGGCGCTTTGGCAGGACAGCGGCCGTCGGCTGTCTGCATGCGCGTGAATTCAGCCCGTCCAGCAAGGAGTGCGTTATGGCTCAACCCAGACTTACAGGCTTGGAGTTCAGCTGGTTCACCAAGTGCCAGATGATGGCGTCAAATTATGCCCAGCACTGGGAGATGGTTCTCGAGCCTGATCTTGGAGGTCTGATTCAGGCCGTCGCCACCGATGCGCGGACCAGCTTCACCGGGCCGCAATCGATGCGTCGCGTCGCCGAACGACTGACGCTCGTTGCGGACTCGCTTGTCGCGGCGAGCGACGATCGGGCTCGCGCTGCTGATTTGCGCCGCGAAGACGGTCGTTGCACGGAAGCGCTGCAATACTTGGCGTCGCAACTGGCGAGCACGGCAGCCAGCGTCGAGGCATGGAAGCATGCGTCCGCCTCCGCGACTGAAACAAGTCAGGCGCCGTCGGCGTGACTGCCAAAGGACTTATAATATCGGTCCCGGAAGATTAATAAACGGTTCTTATCGGAGCATTGAACAGATCAGATGATCGTTTTCAGATCCGATCGCCACAAGTTACAGGTCATGCCATCGGCGAAGGAGCCCAGCCGGTTCGACTGGTCGATCACGCGGGACGACGTGATCGTGCGCCAGTCGGCCCGATCCTTCGATTCGGAGGGCGCTTCGGAGACGAATGGCGATTTAGCCCTTCGTCGGATGACGGTGCGTTGGCAGGGCGCGCGATAGGCGCCGCAACCGCTACGGTCGTGCCTCCAACTGGGTCATCGCTCCGCCGGGCATGTCAGAGGCTTCAACCTGTCCGAGTGAGACCGGCGGGAGCTGCGCCGAGACCGACGCGTCCCGCGTGCCGTATGGCGGCGCCGACTAAGTGCCCAGCCGGCGTCATCCTGCCGACACCGATCGCCTGCCGCGCCGGAAACGGCGGACCGGCGCCTCTTCCCGTGGTGGGAAGGGGACTCGCCGTCCCTCGGCAATCGGAAGGCACGCCCCATTCCAGTGAACAGGATCAATCCCATGACAGGCCGTTCAAGAACAGCGTGGCTGCTTCCGACCCTGCTCGGCTCCGCGACCGCGCTGGGAGCGTCCGCCCTCTATGCGGCCGCCCAGGCGAAGCAGGCCGAGCGACGGACGCCACCGATCGGCGCGTTCCTCACCGTGGATGGCGTGCGCCTGCACTACGTCGAGCGGGGGGACGGCGAGCCGCTGGTGCTGATTCACGGCAACGGCATGATGATCCAAGACTTTCTCGTCAGCGGCATCGTCGACGATCTGGCTGAGCGCCACCGCGTCATCATCTTCGACCGACCCGGTTACGGCTACAGCGACCGCCCGCGCGGGCTCTGGACGCCGCGCACTCACGCGACGCTGTTCCAGAAGGCGCTTCAGCAGCTCGCCGTTGCCCAAGCCGTCGTCCTCGGACACTCCTGGGGGGCTTTGGTCGCGGTCGCCCTCGCGCTACAGGCCCCGCAGCTCGTGCGCAGCCTCGTCTTGGCGTCCGGATATTATTACCCGACGCTGCGCGCCGATGTGGTGCTCGCGTCCCCGGTGGCGCTCCCCGGCATCGGGGACCTGATGCGCCACTCGATCTCGCCCGTGATCGGTCGGATCCTGCAGCCCGCCCTGCTCAAGGCCATGTTCGCGCCGGCCGCCGTCACGGAGCGTTTCGACCGAGAGTTTCCGAAGGCCATGATGCTGCGGCCGATCCAGCTGCGGGCGTCAGCAGAGGACGCCGCGTTGATGACGCCGTCGGCGGCCGAGCTTCAGAAGCACTACCGCGATCTGAGGCTCCCGGTGGTGATCATCGTGGGCGGAGCCGATCAGATCGCCGATGTCGATCGGCAGTCGAAGCGCCTGCACGGCGAACTGCCCGACAGTCACCTCATCGTCGTGCCCGGCCTGGGCCACATGATCCAGCATCTGGCGCCAGACGCGGTCATCGCCGCCATCGAGCAAGCTTCGGAGCAGGTTCGCGTCGCCGCCTGAGGAGTGGCCGGTTCGGATCCCGGCGTCGCCGAAGTCGGACTGGCGGTGATGTCACAGAGCCCGCGCGAGGCCTGCTTCCAGAGCGAGTGCGTTGGCCGTCTGTTGCGAGAGGCGGACGCCCGTCGGCTCGACATCGGCATCCCCCTTCACCGCGCGGCGCACGATGGCCAGCGCCTCGTCCTCGGAGGTGGTGATGGCGACGTAGAACATCGCCAATTGCTCGGACAACTCGGCCTCGTCAGGTCGCGTCACCTTGAGGATGAAGGCCGTCTGGTTGGGTTCAATCATCGCCGCGTCGGCCGAATGCGCATTCGTGTTCGTCATCATGGCGTTCAACAAACTTGATTCCAGACTGCCCGCGGCATCTCCGCCGGTCCTGAGAGTCCCGACTGAGAGCCGTCACAGGACGCGCTCTCTGCACGCACTGATCCGACCGGCCGAAACCGATCAGGATGCGTGGGTGAGTTCGCCTTCCCGCACGGCACGCTCGCCGCTGGCGGACCTGATCCGGTAAGTCGGCTCGCCGGAACGGTCGTCCGGCGTGAGGCGAACAACCTCGAAGAGGCCGTCGACGATGCTCTTATTGCCGGCGTAGCTGAGCCCCAGCTGCCGGACATGCTGACCGATCTTGAACTTGTGCGACATGGGTCGTCCTCCTGGGTGACGGGTACTGCAGGCTAAGTCCGACCTACCGACGGGCTCGCGCCTTGCGAGCCGCGAAGCGTGCGTCGCGCGCGGCCTTCTGCTCGGCGGCGAGGTCAGCCTGCCGCGCTGCCTTCTCGGCTATCTGACGGGCGATCTCCGCTTCGGCGCGCTCCTTTGCGGCCAACGCTGCTGCCTCACGGTCAGCCTCGGCGGCCAGCCGAGCGATCTCCCGCTCGCTCGCCCGCACGTCCCGGGCCTGGACGACCGCGTGCCGCGCCGCTTGGCGGGCGAGGACGACCGGATCATCGGCCGCAGGACGAGCCCGGAAGCGGGCCAGCGTAGCCTGCCGCGCTTTGGCCGTCGCTTCGAGACGATCGACGAGCTGGTCTGTTTTGAATTGACCCACGGAAATTCCTTTTTGTCCGCGCCGACTCAGCCAAGGCGGCGAGAAACAGATGAAGCCGCTCCCGAGGGAACGGCTTCGAAAATCGTCGATTGTGCAGCGAGGCTCAGGCGGCCTGAAGGTTGCCGGCCGACTGCTTACCGGTGCGACGGTCGGACTCCATCTCGTAGGAGATCTTCTGACCTTCGGCCAAGTTGCGCATGCCGGCGCGCTCGACGGCGGAGATGTGGACGAACACGTCCTTGCCGCCATCATCCGGCTGGATGAAGCCGAAACCCTTGGTGTCGTTGAACCACTTAACGGTGCCGATGCTCATAGGTATTCCATATCTATACAGGCAAGAAATCGGGCCGAGCGCGCATCACGCGCGCCCGGTCTCTGGTCGTCGAAAATGGGAGAGATGCAGAGCGTTCGCCCTGTTCAGGCGAGACGGCCGGAATATCTGGCCAAAAGTCGATTTATCATCTCTACGCCATCGGCGAAATCATCACAACCATTAATGTGGCTCGGACAAAAATTAGCGCCCCGCGCCGCGATATCGTGCGCGCCAGAGAAGACTAAAACCGGCGACAGGATCATTGATCTGCAGCTGTCCGACCGCGGTAGAACTCGGGCTTCTGGCGCATCGCAGCGTCGCGCCGGAAGATCATCGGTCCCGCGGCCGTGGAGCCTTCCCATCCTGCCGCAGACACCGTCCACCCGCGAGACAAGGCAACCTTACACAACGTCCCGCGTTGGCAAACATCCATCCCACTGAATATCTGAGGCGCGGTCTTCGATGAGAAGACGCGAAGCAAGAGCGCATGTCGTTCGTCAAAAAAACCTTACCCAGCCGAGCCGCCACGCACATCGATATCAATGATCGGGTCGTTCGAGCCGCGTGGGCCGAACGCTTCGCGATTACGGAGGGGCAGCTGCGCAAGGCGGCGAGACTGGTGGGTTCCCGCATCACGACCCTCACGAGTCATCTTGGCGGGCCGTGCTCATGACGGCCCTCACCACGCGCCAGAGGGCTCCGTTAGCCCCGAACCAGCTCGGCATCCTGATCGTCGACGACGATCCGGTGCAGCTGATGGACATGGCCGGGGCGCTGACCGACGCTGGACTCATCGTGTTCGAGGCTTGCAACTCCGAGCAGGCGGTCGACCTTCTCTCGACCCGTACCGACGTGCGCGTCCTGATCAGCGACGTCGATATGCCCGGCAGCGAATTGAACGGGTATCAGTTGGCGAAGCTCGTCGCGGCGCGGTGGCCCGAGATCAGGCTGCTGGTGCTGTCCGGTCGGAACAATCCCAAGGGCACCGATCTGCCGGACGGAGCACGTTTCGTATCCAAGCCGTGCGCGCTCCATGCGCTCACCGGCAACATCTTCGATCTCCTGTCCGAACAGGGCGGCGGCATCTAGGCCGGTGTGGCCGACACTGCTGCGCGGAGCGGCCGGTCTCAGGCCACCAACGCCAGGGCCGTCGCCGAGACCTCGTTCAGACTGAACGGCTTGGGAAAAAACCGCGCCTTGTCGGGCAGGGTTCTCGGCCGGAACGCGAGTGGGCCGGAGCAGACCATCACGGCGGTCTCCGGCCAACGCTCCGCGATCAGCTGCGCCAAGCGAATGCCGTCGACCCGACCGGGCATGCGCACGTCGGTGAACACCAGCTGGATCGTCGGGAGTCTACCAAGCAGGTGCAGGGCCATGTCGCCAGTCCAGGCCTCGATCACGTCGAAGCCTGCATCGGCGAAGACATCCATGGTCTCCATCCGCGTGATGTTTTCATCCTCGACGATCAGCGCGGTTGGCTTCGAAATGATTTTGTTCATGGCTTAGAGCAAGCACGCGGAACGGTTTTCGTTCAATCTGAAATCTCCGTCTTTTCTTGAAACCCTGCGACGGGCGCCACGAGATCACACGTGACGCCGCTCGGCTGGTACACCAGCCTCACGGTCCCACCGATGGTCCCGGCGAGACCGCGCTCGATCAGACGGGTTCCGAAGCCCGTGCGCGACGGTGTCGAGACCGGCGGCCCGCCCGATTCAGTCCAGCACAGCCGCAGCTGCGGATCGTCGCCCGCCGCCTCGATCTGCCAGCGGATGCCGATGTGCCCGGCCTCGGTCGAGAGCGCCCCGTACTTGGCAGCGTTCGTCGCCAATTCGTGGATCATGAGCGCGAGAGCCAGCGCGGCCTTGGGGCCGATCTCGAGCGGCGGTCCCTCGATCCGGAACCGCCCCGCCTGCTGGTTGTCGTGCAGAGCCAGCGCCCCCCGGATGACGGCCTCCATCCCGGCCTGCTCGGTGTTGCTCGCCAGGAGAATGTCGTGGGCCTTGCCGAGGGCGATCAGGCGCTGCAGCAGGGCGTCGCGCGCGCTGTCCAAGCTGGCGGCGTTGCGCAGGGTCTGCGCCGCGATGGCCTGGACGATGGCAAGGGTGTTCTTCAGCCGATGGCTGAGTTCATGGTTGAGCAGGCTCTGGTGCTGGTCCGCCGCCGCCCGCGCGCTGTTGTCCAGCATGACGCCTGTCATGCGCATGACGCGTCCGGCCTTGCTTCGGACCAGGAACGCCTGATTGAGCACGTCGGCATACGTGCCGTCCGCGCGCTGAAACCGGTACGCGTCGGCCCAACGCGGGCCCACCTCGGTAGCGCTGAGGACCTTCTGACGGACGCGCTCCCGATCCTCCGGATGAATGTGCTCAAACCACCATGCGGCCGTCGGTGTGACGGTCGAGGCCACGTAGCCGTAGACGCGGGTGAGGGCATCGTCCCAGTGAAAGGTATCGCCCTCGCGATCCCAATCCCACATCACATCCGTCGTGGCGCGCGAGGAAAGCCGGAAGCGCTCCTCGCTGATCTGCAGCGCGTCGCGCGCCTCGTCGGAGGTGGTGAGCGCGCGATCCCGTTCCCGGATGGCCCGCCGCAACTCGAGCTGGGTCATCACCTGACGGGCGAGCGCCTGCAGGCCGGACGCCTGTTGCGGGGTGAGGCCCTCCGGCCGGGGCTCGTTGTCGATCACGCACAGCGTGCCGATCGCGATCCCGTTGGTCGCCGTCAGCACGGCGCCCGCGTAGAAGCGGATGAACGGCTCTCCGGTCACCAGCGTGTTGTCACGGGTGCGGAGGTCCTGCGTCAGGTCCGGGATGATGAGGATATCCCGCTCGGCGAGGGCGTGGGCACAGACGGATTGGCTGAGCGGCGTCTCGCAGGGGGCAAACCCGATCCGGGCCTTGAACCACTGGCGGTCGCTGGCCACGAAGCTGATGAGGCCGACGGGCGTATCGCAGATCTGGGTGGCGAGGGCGACGAGATCGTCGAAGCCGGGCTCCGCGGGCGACTGGAGGATGTCGTAGCCGCTCAAAGCGGCTTTTCGCGCATGCCCGGCTGGGTCATTCATCGCATTGGTGTGTGCAGGGGTGATGAGTACCCGTAGCCAGAAGTTGCGATCTACGCCACCCGGCAATCGTCACCCGCTCATCGTGGCGCCAGCTACGGCCCGCTCGGAACGGAATTGGCGCCTCGGGCATCCGAATGCCGCAGGCGGTTGGGGCCGTGATCCTGCGATCTGCGCCGATCCGGCGCGGCGGCTTTCCGAGGCCGGGCAAGGCGGGCATGATAGGCCCGCGCCGAGCTGCTATCCATCGACACTGACCTGCACGGGCATGTCTAGTGGTCAAAACCTAACGGTTGAGTCCGTCCCGGGTTTCGGTTTGGGCTGTGTCCTGCGAGTCTGGCGGGATGCACAGCGGCATCTCCTTCTCGCTTTCTGCTTCGGATCGCCTTCGACTGGACGCCCTCGTGGCTGACCGGAATACGCCGCAGAAGCATGTCTGGCGCGCTCGCATCGTGCTGCTGAGCGCCGATGGGCTCGGGACGCACGCGATCATGCGTGAGGCGGCCGTGTCCAAGACCGCGGTCTGGCGCTGGCAGGAGCGCTTCGCGCGAGAGGGTCTCGCTGGGCTCCTTCGCGACAAGACACGGCCAGCCCGCATCCCGCCGCTCGGCCCGGAGGTTGCGGCGCGCGTGGTGGCCCTGACCCTGGCTGATCCGCCCGGCGAGACCACGCATTGGACGGCAGCTGCCATGGCCCAGGCCACATCCATCAGCGTCTCGTCGGTGCAGCGGATCTGGCGCGGGCATGGCCTGCAGCCGCATCAGGCGCGGCAGTTCAAGCTCTCCAACGACCCGGCCTTCGCCGCCAAATTGCGCGATGTGGTCGGGCTCTACGTCGATCCACCAGCTCATGCCGTGGTGCTCTCCGTCGACGAGAAGTCGCAGATCCAGGCGCTGGCCCGAACGCAGGACCCGTTGCCGATGAAGCCGGGGCAGCCCACGACGCGCACCCACGACTACAAGCGCCACGGCACCACGACCTTGTTTGCCGCCCAGGACGTCCCACGGCGTGTCATCGCTTGAGCCAGTCGAGGGCTGCGGCGAGGGAGAGGACGCCTATGAAGCTGGCGGCGGTTTTCTCGTAACGGGTTGCGACGGCTCGCCATTCCTTAAGCCTGGCCCAGAGGCGCTCGATCTGATTGCGGTTGTTGTAGATCCAGTCCGGACAGGCGACGGGGGTCGTCGAAGCGTTGCACGGCCCCGATCCAGTCGCGAATGCCACAATGCTGCACGGCCCGAGCTACCAGGCCGGTGCCGGTGCTCGCCAGCTCAGGTGTCACGGTCTGGCCGGAGAAGAAGGTCTGGTCGAAGAACTGCCGGGCCTCGTCCACCATCCGGGCAGCGACGGTGGAGCTACCGACCTCCAGAAGCTGGTCGAGCTGGATCGGGATGCGAGAGCGCCGACGCGGCGCTGAGTTTTGCAACACCGGCGCACCAAGCGCTCATTATCTCGACATGGCGCCCTGGCTTCGGCCGGGGCGCCTTTCATCGTTTCAAGCGCTCCGAACTGCGCGGTCTCTCGCGCGGAGACCGATCCCCAAGCGTAGACCCTCTCAAACCACCCGGCTCGGGCCGCGGCGGTTTTTTCGTGCGCTGGGCCGCCGCTTGCGACGCCCGAGCTCCTCCCGACTTCAGCCTCGCCGGTACCCCCGCGCGAGGCTCTCTCGTTTCATGGTTTGCGGCTGCCCGCGCCCTGCCGGCGCTGGCCTACCTCTTAGATCAGCGAAGCCGCACCGCGGGCAGTCACGGCCTAAAATGCTGTGACAGAACTTCAGCCTCTTGAATGAGGCGGACATGTCGTGCCGCATCCACCTTGATGCGTCGATTTAACCAAGCAGCTGATCTTAGAACCGGTCAATATCCAAAGCTATCTGATATTATCTCGTAGATACGCCATCGGTGTTTCTGCGTGGGTCTCCGCCCAGTTCGCAGGAGGCATCATTGGACGACGCTACATCAACCTTGGCTCCCGATCAGAGCAACCTAATCGAGCTCACGGCCGATATCGTGTCCGCTTCCGTCTCGAAAAACTCTGTGCCTACATCCGAAATGCCGGCGCTTCTGTCCGCGATCCACGGCGCGCTCAGTGGATTGAGTAACCCCGCTACCCCGGCTGAGTCTAAGGTCGACCGTGCCACTCCGAGCCAGATCCGGAAGTCGATCATGCACGACGCGCTGATCAGCTTCGAAGACGGCCGACTGTACAAGACCCTGAAACGGCATCTGAGGGGAGTGGGCCTCACCCCGGACGAGTACCGGGCGAAGTGGGGCCTGCCGGTCGACTACCCGATGACCGCCCCGAGCTACTTCGAGATGCGCTTGGCCCTGGCAAAGAACACTGACCTCGGCAACCTGCGCCGGAACGCAGCCCCCAAGGTGGCGGAGGTCGCAGAGACGATCACCGAGGCGCCCAAGGCCCGAGGCCGGAAGAAGGTGGTCGAGTCGGCGTCTGCACCGGCCGAGAAGCCCACGCGCCCCCGCAAGCCGAAGAAGGCTGCTGTTGCGGCCGAGTGAGGCAGCTCGGCGTGGGGGTTGTTCATTCACCCTTTGGCCGCCACCATCTCCTCGGGCGTCCGTCTCAACAGCCGACGCCAAGCCGGGGGTGCCGCGTTGACACTACGGCCTCTGGTGAGAAGCCCGCCCGGTTCGCCGCGGCGGGCTTTTTCGTGGGCCGAGCGCTGATGCAGGCTTCTCGGCTCATCTCGGCACGCGCCGCGGCGATCGAGCCTACAGTCAAAATTGCGCGCAATTGATATAGGTTGTACACAACCGACTAAGCGGCATGCTTCGAGCTGGCGAAATTTCGGAGGCTTGGACGTGGAACCGCATGACTTTTCCAGGGCGAACGACGACAGCGAGAGACGTCTGGCTCCCGCATCTGACGCTGTGACCGACCTAATCGTCGCTTTGTCGATCTGCGCGACTTCGCTTAACCAGCTGGCCGACGAAGTAGTCCGGTGTGCGGCGTGTACGAACGATCCTGATCAGCGAGAAGACCTGTGGGCGGCCGCACGAGGCCAACGGATCCAGGTCCTCGAGGTACAGGGCATGCTCGCGGCTCTGACCAAAGCCTTCACCGAAAGCTACGTCGGCCACGAAGGTTCATAGGCGATGGTGGCCTGCGGACGGAGCTTTCCGTGGCATTGGCTGCGGCCTACCGTCGGTCATCGTGAACCCAGGCGGCTGTGCGTATCGTCTCCGCACGTCGAACCGTTCTCGATACTCCAGGTTTGCCGCGTGGGGGATCAGACCACGGAGGCGTGAGTGTCACGCTACTTCATCAGCACCACTAACGGCCACGAAGTCGAGGACGACGAGGGCGTCGAGCTATCCGGCCGCGGGGCATTACGCGCCCTGCTGGGGAGGACACTGACGGCGATCCTCCACGACGAATGCGCGATCGACGGGTCGAAAGAGTGCAGCGCCCGAGCCTACGACGAAGACGGCAAGCTCGTGATGCGGGCGCGGGCTACCATCGACATCACAGATCAGTAGGCCACCCCGGTTCAAGGCTGGTGAGATCGGACGCTCCCCGCCCAGTGAGCAGATCGGGGCGGGGCCGAGCGGACAATACGCGGTTAGCCGCGCGCACCTCGCCATCCGGCCGCCTTCGCCTCGTCCTCGCTGCAGAACATGCGCTCGCCGGAGCCCGTGGTGATCACGGTCCGGTCGTAATCCCTCGTCCCGGGCAGGTGGTAGATCTTGTCGCCCTTGCGCGAGATGTTGCCCTTGATCGCACAGGCGGTCTGTACGGGCGCCGGAGCAGCGGCCGGGAGTTTCTCCATCTCCGGCCGGGTCTCCACGCCGCCGGCGCGCTTGGCGCGCCTCCAGTCCGACGGTGGATCGAAGGTGCCGGCCCAAAGGCCGCGCTTCAGCGCCCTCGCGGTGGTCTCGACCCCGACGTAGTCGCGGGAGTAACGCTGGTAGGCCGTGGCGTAGCCCTGGCTCGCCATCCAGGCGTTCAGGTCTTCGTCGCCTTTCCGGCATATCGCAACGGTTCGGCCATACCGATCAGTATCGCGCGGCTCACAGGAGATAATCGCCTCGCCGATCTGGCGAGCCAGGGCGAGCGCCGCCACTTGCCCGCACCGGTAGGACTTGCCGGCAGCGTCCTGACAAAGCTGAGCACTCTCCGGCGCGTCGATGCCGTGCAGGCGGACCCGAGTGCTGCGGATCACCACCGTGTCACCGTCCGTGACGGAAGCACGGCCTACGATCGGCTCCGCCGCCAGAACCGGACCGGAGAGTAAAACGAGGACGGCGAGAGCGTGGCGCATCGCTTTGGGATAGCTCATTCGCAGCTTCCGGCAACCTCTTCCGCGAGGTCGTGCAGAGCCATAGGCGGCAGATGGCGGAGGTGGAGCAGCTTGCGCATCCGGCCGCACCCCCGCAATGGTTATGTAGCTTTGGAGCCGGCCTTCCTGCTGATAGACTCCTCGTCCGCAATGGCCCGATCTATAGCTTCGATTTCGGCCTGCAAATTTTTGATGCTTTCCTGCTGATCCACGATTTTTCGGCGGTTCATCACCATCTGGTCGCGCAGCTCTTTTAAGGCGTCAACCGGACTCAGCATGACGTTCCTCCTTTTGACGCGCGGAGAGTTGCGGGTGAGCTTACCTTCCCAACAAAATTGCTTTCCTTGAGGTTCATATCTCGCGTCAACTTCGATTATCTGAAACTCATGGTTCGCTCTCCAAAATTCGCTCGTCTTAACTCTATTTCGTCACAGATATTATTGTCATTTACTTGCGATGATCCCTTCTTAGAACTCGGCGCCACCAATTGTCCGCGAGCATTGAGCGACATGCGGGGCATTGCAAAACACCTTTTATTGCCTGACATTATAAATATGGTATCTAGGCGATCATATTGCGACTACCGAGACTCATGAGATTTTTTGTAAAGCCATAGCCAGCCTCAGATTGACGATGGGCCGCTGACTGCTCTATTGGGTCTGAAAGCATCAACGTGCCCGCACCTCAGCAGAGCGCGGCCCGGCAGGATAGCTGCCAGCGAACGCATCGCACCAATACTAGCGGCGTTCTATTTCGCGACATCGTGCAGAAATACGGGCCTAAATGGCGAAGTCGGATTGTGGCCTTCGGAACCGATCGCCCGCTCGCGTGTCTTCCTATTACCTAAGTACCGACCCATCACAGCCCACCCGGCCTAACGCCGCGGTGGGCTTCTTGTCTTATCTTCATCAGGAGAATGGCTTTGATACGTTTCACGGTCTCATATACAAACAGAACAGGCGCAGTAATCACAAAACATAACACGACCCAGTCAGCGTACGAAGAAGCTCGCGAGTATATCCGCAAGGGCTACCATGATGTGATGCTAACTGATCTCGCAACTGGTTCGAGAAGCAGTTCGGCGCTCATCAAAAAAGACCTTGAACGCGTCGACGAGTTTTATCGCGAGGCGCTGTAGATCGAATGCTCTGTCGCTGTCCCGCTGACGGCCAACTGCCGGCGCGAGCAAGGGATTTTTGAAGGGTCAGAACGGATTAAATATTTCACACAGGCTCCGGCTGACGGAGGGAGTCATGGATCTGCGCCAATCGCCGCCACTGAAGGCAATTTCTAAGAGGGCTCACGCGCGCTATCGGGCGCCCTAAAGATGGGCACCTCCAATTACCTCGATGAGGGCGGTCTCTTGGTGGGATCAGCGAAATGCCGAGCGCTTTGGCGATCCGATGCTATCCTCACGCTGGTCCCGGTCGGGGCAAAAAGCCCTCGATCCCGGCCCTCAGGCGGTCTTCGTCCGGGATCCGTTGAGCCAGACCGCCCGATTCATGTTGTAGATCAGATTGGCCAGTCCGATCTTCATCCGGGCTCTCGCCAAGCCAACCGTGCGCACCACGAGCCCATCGGCCCCTTCTGCCGAGCGAAGACGTGCTCGATGGCGACGCGGACCTTCGACTTTTCGCCGTTGGCCCGGGCGATGTTCCTCGCCATCGGCTTGCCCGGCGGCTTCTTGCGATGGATGCGGGAGCGAAAGCCGTTGCCCGCCAAGTGTGCCTCGTTGGCCTTCGAGCGGTAGGCCGTATCGGCCCAGACGTCGCTGGCGGTATTGGCCTTCGAGAGGAGACTGGGCAGCTGCGCCCCGTCGTGGCGGGCCGCGTCGGTAGCGGTCCAGGTTCGGATCAGCCCATGGCGGCGATCGATGCCGACGTGGTTCTTGTAGCCGAAGGTCGGCACCGCGAGGTCGATCCGCTTCGACCCATATTCAGCCGGCTTGGCCTTCGACCATTTGATCGTCCAGCGCGTCGCGGTCCTTCTGGGCGAGCCTGGCCGGCTTGGCCTTCCAGGCGTCGGGCACACGGCCGGCCTTCAGATCCGCCCTCTCGGCTTCCGTGTTGCGCTGCTTGGGTGCGGCCACCACGGTCGCGTCGACGATCAGCCCACCCATCGCTAGGAAACCGGCGTGCCGCAGGGCCGTGTCGTAGGCTGAAAACAGCACTGCGATGGCCGGCTTCCCCGCAATCTCGGCCCGGGTGAGCGCCTCGCGGAACGTCCAGATCGTGTTGGCGTCGGGCACCGAGTCGGACAACCCGAGCCCGAGGAAGCGCATGAACGACAGCCGGTCCTTGATCAGGAACTCCGTGCGCTCGTCCGACAGCGAGTGGCTGGCCTGGAGGATCAGCACCTTGAACATGAAGACGAGATCGAACGGTGGGCGACCGCCCTTCGACCCGTCTGAGCGGGGCACGGCACAGGCGAGGTCGTCCCGGAATAGCTCGAAATCGACGATGCGGGTCAACCGCTCCAGCGCGTCGCCCTTGGCCGAGAGTGATCCTCCCTCGGCATCGCGGACACCTCTGATACGCTCATGCTGAGCGGGGAAGGTGTCGGATGACCGAGCCGCGGTTTACACAAGTTTGCCGCATCTAGAAATTGAGAGCATGATCGCCCGTCAAGCCCAAAGTTGATCGACGCTTCGGCGTGCTGCGAAGTTTGGAACGCCTATGAATGACCGCCTCCATCTAGCAGATCGGAGCCTTGAGGTTGCCCGCGAATTGCGTGCGGCGGCCGAGGAAACAAGGCGGACGCTGGATGCATCGCGTGAGCTCGTCCGGCGCTCACGGGTTCAGTCGAACTCCATGGCTGGCTCAGCGACGCTCAGCGACGACGTTGCGCCCTCGCAGTATCTCGTGGAGTGCCTCATCGACGCCTACGAGGCCGCGAAAGATGAGCCCGACGTACTGACCCGCAACCTCCTCGGTCAGGTGCTCCATCATGTCGGTTGTCGCATCGCGAGAGCGTTTGGACCAAAGGCGGTCGGGCTCGCAACGCATTGATCGACGGCCCGCAAGCGCCAGTGGAGGTGCCAGATGAACGGCGACGATCCGCAGGCCGGCTGTGACACTGACGCACTGGACCGCATTGCGCAGGCCCTGGGCGTTCCCGTCGCGGCTTTCCTCGCAGACAAACCGGATGAGGCCCCCAACGTCGCAAATGCGGTGATGGCAATGGGTGATCCGGCTCACGTTGTGACGTTGCTGCGCCTGTTCGCGCGGCTGAAGAGTCCCGAAGCGCGGGCCCGCTGCCTAGCCTACGTCGTGCAGGAGGCCACGCGGGACGACTGATCCGCGCGGTTGGCCTCGACAACGGGTGAGAACGCAGGATGCTGAAACCCGACGAACGGGGTGGCATCGATCCGGGGGCTCAGAACGGGGTGATGGACCAGGACCACTTTCCAGTTGTCGGCATCGGCGCGTCCGCAGGCGGCATCGAGGCGATGCGGAGCTTCTTCCGAGGGGTGCCCGAGACGCTCAGGGCCGCCTTCGTGGTCGTGACGCATCTCAGCCGGGGACATAAAAGCCAGCTCCCGAACGTGCTGGCCCAGTTCACGTCGCTCGAGGTCGAAGCCGCCACCGACGGTGTGCCGGTCCGGCCGGGCCACGTCTACGTCATGCCTGCCGGTTTCGTCATGGGCATCGCGGGCGGCCGGCTGACTTTGACGCCGCTGGAGCCAGCGGGCCGCGAGACCAAGCCGATCGACCTTTTCCTGACCGCCCTGGCCCTAGACCAGGGCGAGCGTGCGGTCGGCGTGATCCTGTCCGGCGGCGACGGCGACGGTGCCATCGGCGTCAAGGCGATCAAGGAGCACGGTGGCCTGACCCTGGCTCAGACCGCGGATGGTTACGGCCCCGAGACCGCGGACATGCCGCTCAGTTCACTCCGGACCGGCTTCGTCGATTTCGGCGAGATGGCCGACCGGATGGGCGAGCGGATCGCCGCGCACGCCGCCGCGCACCTCGCCGCCGCGCCGGACGCGCTGGCCACCCAGGGCGACGCGGACGCGCGGGGGCTCGACGCCGAGCTGCTCACCGAGATCTTCGCCATCCTCCGCCGCCAGGTCGGCCACGACTTCTCGGGCTACAAGCCCAGCACCTTCGTGCGCCGCCTTCAGCGCCGCATCGGCATCGTCGGCGCGGCCGGGCCGAACGGCTACCTCAAGCTGCTGCGTGCCGACCCGGCCGAGGTCGGGGTGCTGTTCCGGGACCTCCTGATCGGCGTGACGAACTTCTTCCGCGACACCGCCGCCTTCGAGTCCCTGGCCACCCAGGTCATCCCGAAGCTGCTCGACGCACGCGCGGCGACCGATGTCGTGCGGATCTGGGTACCGGCCTGCTCGACCGGCGAAGAGGTCTACTCCCTGGCCATCCTCCTGCGCGAGAACATGCTCACCATGGCGGATCCACCGCGGGTGCAGATCTTCGCCACGGACATCGACGAGCGTTCGCTCGCGGTAGCCCGGACCGGCCGCTACCCGAGGGCTTACCTTGATGCTGTCTCTCCCGAGCGGATCGCGCAGTACTTCGTTGTCGAGGGCGACAGCGCGGTGGTCGCGAAGTCCGTGCGTGACCTGTGCACGTTCGCCCCGCACAGCGTGCTGCGCGACCCGCCGTTCTCGCGCCTCGATCTCATCTCCTGCCGCAACCTGATGATCTACCTCGGCGTCGAGGCCCAGCAGCAGCTGATGCCGGTGCTGCACTATGCCCTGCGGCCGCGCGGCTACCTGTTCATCGGGATGGCCGAGAATGTCACGCGGTTCGAGGATCTGTTTGAAACGATCGACAAGCGGAACCGCATCTTCCAGGCTCGCGACGCGATCCCGCCGGCGCGGCTGCCGCCGATGTCAGGGCCGGATACGCCGACCTTCACGAATACCGGCCAGCCGCACCGGCGCCACGTGACTACGCATGCTGCTCTGCGGCACGCAGTCGAGACGCAGATGCTGTCCGAGTTCACACCGCCGCACGCGGTTGTGACGCGGACGGGCGAGGCCGTGCACTACTCGTCGCGGATCGGCGATCACCTGGAAGTCGTGCCTGGCCAGCCAACCCGGGAACTAGCCGCGATGGCGCGCAAAGGCTTGCGCCTGGATCTCCGGACAGCCCTGCGCGAGGCGATCGAGGGCAACACCCTGGTCTCGCGTGGCGGCATCGGCGTCGAACTGCCGGACGGCCGTCTCCAGTCGATCTCCCTGGTGGTCAAGCCGCTGAACACGCCCGGCGCGATCGAGCCGCTTTTCTTGGTCGTTTTCAACGAGGCCGCTGCCCCCATCGAGAAGGAGCGCCAGCAGGCGCTGGAGGCGAACGAGCGGGACACAGCGCTGCAGGGCCTTGAGCGTGAATTGAGTGTGACGCGGGAACGGCTCCAGGCTGTGATCGAGGAATACGAGACCTCCCTCGAGGAACTTAAATCGTCGAACGAGGAGCTGTACTCGGTCAACGAGGAGATGCAGGCCGCCAACGAGGAGCTGGAGGCGTCGAAGGAGGAGACACAGTCTCTGAACGAGGAACTTCAGACGGTTAATTCCGAACTGACATGCAAGATTGAGGCCATAGATCAGTTAATCGAAGATCAGGCCACGTTGTTTGAGGGCATGAACGTCGCGAGCGTGCTTCTGACTCCGGATCTCCACATCCGCATGTTCACCAACGCGGCGGCGCAGATTTTCGGCCTACAACCGAGTGATGTAGGGCGCTCCCTGCGCAACTTCTCTGCGCCGATTCCTCTAGCTTGGATGTTGGACGAGATCCCGACGGTGTTGGCGGCGAACCGGCCCTCCGAGCGGACGATCGAGGGGGCTGACGGCGCCCGCTACCGGGTCCGGCTGATGGCCGCGACCCGCAAGGGCAGCCGCATGCCCGGGATCGTCGCCAACTTCACGGACCTGATCGAGCAGGAATGACCGACCGGTTTGCACGCCGCGCCTGCGACCTCGGTGGCCCACACGCACTGGCGTGACGCAGACACAGTAGACTGCGCCAGCGCGTCGTAGGTTGCTACGGCATTGCAGGGCTTACCCGCCTTTGGGGTACAGGAGAGAGCGAATCCTGTCGCCGATCAAGGTCGAAGGTAGAACGTCAGCTATCTGGCGGCAGACTAAGCTCCGATTGCTACCCCGAGCCGAAGCTGTCAGTCGGCCGAGGTTATGACCGCTTATGGGAAGGGCTCCCCGCGCTCTAAGTGGCTGGGTTGGGTCGCCAACGGAACGTCCGCATATGCCCCCATCTTCAGAGCCTCGGTTCGGGTGTCTCCTTCCCGCGTCGGCATGGGCCGGCGAGGAGACAGATGATGGGACATTCAGCACACGATCCGGCTACGAAAGGGCGGCCGGCTTGGAACGCTGGCCGCAAGCTCGGCGCCAAGCGAGCCCTCAAACCTCAACAAGTCTGGGCCATCCGGTTCTGGCTCGACCGCGAACGGCGGACACGCGACCGGGCGCTGTTCGACCTCGCCATCGACAGCAAACTTCGTGGCTGCGACATCGTAAAGCTCAAGATCGGCGACCTCGTCAGCGGTGGTCGCGTCCGGAGCCGCGCCATCGTCATCCAGCGCAAGACCGGCCGACCAGTGCAGTTCGAACTGCTCGAACCCGCCCGTACCAGCATCCTCGCATGGCTGGAGGCCAGGGGTGGAACGCTCGACGACTATGCCTTCCCGAGCCGGCTCGACGGCGTCACGCATATCAGCACCCGGCAGTATGCGCGCCTGGTCGATGAGTGGGTCACAGGCATCGGGCTGCGCAGCGAGGACTATGGCACCCATTCCCTCCGACGCACGAAGGCGTCGTTAATCTACAAGCGGACCGGCAACCTGCGTGCCGTCCAGATCCTGCTCGGCCATACCAAGATCGAGAGCACGGTCAGGTACCTCGGCGTCGACGTCGAAGATGCTTTGACCCTAGCCGAGGGAACTGAGATTTGAGCGTTCGGCCCCTCGGCTTCTGCGTCGAGGGGCTTCGAGACCAGCCCAGCAGCAATGCGCCCATTCCCGCCGTACAGCCTCACCCCAGCGCATCGCGGAAGCAGACGCTTCTTCAGCAGTCGAGACGTCGCGGGTTCGGAAGCCACGTGAACGTGCGCAATCTGGTCGAGACCATGAGTGGGAAGTTGGCCATGGCCGACTGCGGATAGCGCGTCACCGGTGGATGAGCATCAGCAGTTGTGAGGCGAGGCGCCGATGATCCGACGCAAAACCCGGCCAACCTGCGCGGCCGAATAGGGCTTGTGGATTAACTCGAAGCCGTGGCTGTCCTCCTGGGCCAGGACATGGCTGTAGCCCGAGGCCAGGATCACCGGCAGGGTCGGAATGCGCATGCGCAACGCTCTGGCGAGCTCAATCCCGCCCATACCTGGCATGACGACGTCGGAGAAGACGGCCTGAAAGCCTGCACCGTCCGTCCCGAGACGCTCGAGCGCCTCTTCCGCGTTGACGACCCACTCGGGTGCGTATCCGAGATCCTCCAAGATCTGGGTGCAGAAGCCTCCGACCTCCAGGTTATCTTCCACGAGCAGGATGCGCTGACCGAGACCGACCGGCGACAGAGCGGCGTCGGGGTCGGAGACAGGGGCTTCGGCTGTCTCGGACGAGACTTCGGGCAAGTAGAGGGTGAAGACCGTCCCCTGGCCGCTCTCGCTTGTCACATCCACGTCGCCGCCGGACTGCTTGGTAAACCCGAACACTTGGGAGAGTCCGAGACCCGTGCCGCGCCCGACGTCCTTGGTCGTAAAGAACGGTTCGAATATGCGCCCGAGTACCTCCGGGGGGATGCCCGAGCCGGTGTCGGCGAGCGAGACCGCCACGAACGGCCCCCGTGAGCCGGCATGCCCCCGGATCATCGGCATGGCCCGCCCGGCCGCCACCCGCATCGTCAGCGTGCCGCTGCCGTCCATGGCGTCGCGGGCGTTGACGGCGATGTTCACCAGGGCCGTCTCGAACTGGTTGAGGTCGGCGCGTACCAGGGCGGGTCTGTCCGACATCTCGACCCTGACTTGGATGCGCGTGCCGGTGATGGTGTCGAGCATCTCGGCCACGCCGCGCAGGCGTTCACCGACCTCGAACACCTCAGGCTTCAGGGACTGGCGACGTGCGAAGGCCAGGAGCTGTCCGGTCAGCTTGGCGGCGCGGTCGACGGTGTCGGAGACGGCGTCCATGTACCGCTTGCGCCGGTCTTCCGGCAAATCCGGGCGGCGGAGGAAGTCGACGGACGAGCGGATGATGGTCAGCAGGTTGTTGAAGTCGTGCGCGACGCCGCCAGTCAATTGCCCGACCGCTTCGAGCTTCTGGGATTGCCGCAGGTCCTGCTCCATCCGCTCGCGCTCGACCGCCTCGGCCAGGAGCCGAGCGTCTGCCTCAGCAAGTTCGGCTGTGCGGGCAGCCACTTGGCTTTCCAGGAGAACGCCCGCCTCGCGCAGGAGCACGGCTTGTGACTCCAACTCCGCGTGGAGCGCGACCACGCCCCGGTTCGTCTCGGAGAGTTCCTGGTTCAGGCGTTTGGTTTCCTCCTCACGTTCGGCCAGCGCGGCGAGGCTGCGCAGAAGCTCCCGGTTCTGCTCGCGCAAGGCGACCAGCGGTTCCTCAGTCCTGGCCCGGGCGACATACTCGGCTAGGGTCGCGAGCCTCGGTCCCGTAAAACGTCCGGTCCCGGATGGAAGCCGCTTCCCGAACGTCACGACAGTGCCGTTGCCGGCCACTGTGTCGACCTCGAAGCGGTCCATCAGCCGCCGTGAACCGGTGATGCCGATGCCGAGGCCCGTCGTCGAGCGGAAGCGCCCTTCGAGGATGGCGTCGAGATCGGCGATGCCCGGTCCCTTGTCGCTCACCCTGATGACCAGGAACTGCTCGCCTCTGTCCCGATCGAGCTGATCGAGGCCGTACTCGATGCGACCGCCACCGGCGTAGCCGTAGGCGTTGCGCGCGATCTCGGACACTGCCGTGGCGATGCGGGTCTGGTCCTGGATCTCGAAGCCCAGGCGCTCGGCCAGCCGGCGCACGCGCTGGCGCACCGTCGCGATATCGTCCTCGTGCTGGATAGCACTGGTGAGGAGCGGCCACCTCATCGCGTCCCATCCCGCACGACGAGCACGGTGGCATCGTCCCGGGCCCTGGCGAAGTCGCGATAGATCACCCCGGCCACGAGCGTCGGATGGGCGGCGGCGATGCCGGGATGGGCGTCCAGCGACCAAGCCGTGGCGATCCCGTCTGAGCACAGCACGAACAGGTCGTCCGGCCGCATGGGGTACTCGAACTCCTGGATGCGCCGAGCCGCGTGCCCTGCCGTCCCGGCGAGGCTGACCGTCCGCTTGGTCACGGTGCCGGAGACGACCGCACCCAGCACGTTGCCGATGCCGGCAAACGCGAGAGTGCCCCGGTTCCGCTCATACCGCGCGACGGAGATCGCACCCCCTCGCGTGTGCGACAGGCCTGCATGGATGGCGGACAGAATCGCGGCGGGCGGCTTGTCCTGATGTCTCCGGAACAGCTTCAGCGCTTCTTCGGAAGCCTTGGCGGCCTCCGGCCCGTGGCCGAGGCCGTCCGACACCACGGCGGTCCAGCCGTCGGCGCGCTCGCGCACGGCGTAGGCGTCGCCGTTGGCGGTCTCACCCTTCAGGGGGACCGCCACCGCCCCATAGCCCGGCACGGCGTCCGAAACGGCCTTCCTGTCGATTGAAAGGCGCGCCAACACCGCCGTGCCCAGCTCGGGGCGGGACACGATGTCGAAAGCGTCGGAGATGCGGCGCACCGCGCCAAGGCCCTCGCCCGCGCTGCCGCCAGTGGAGTGTCCGTCCGTCAGGGCCAGACCGAGATTCGAGAACCCTTCGCCCTTGTCGAGCACGAGGATCTCGACGCCCGAGCCTGTCCCGTCCTCGTAGGTGCCGACCAAGACCTCGCCCGGCACGCCGTACTTGACCACGTTGGTGGCGAGTTCGGTCACCACGAGCGCGATGCGGCCAGCCGCGGTCTCGTCGAAGCCGATGGACTGAGCGACGGCCACTGCGCGTCGTCGGGCCTCGGCCACTTGGCTCGCTTCCGTGACGGTGACCCGGTCCATGTTCATTTCCACCGGGTGATCATGACGCGAGTTCCGACGCCGGGGCTCGATTCGATCTGAAATTCGTTCGAGAGGCGCTTGGCCCCGCCCAGGCCGAGGCCGAGGCCCTTGCCGGAGGTGTAGTGGTCAGTCATCGCCTGCTCGATGTCGGCGATGCCGGGGCCCTGGTCCTCGAAGGTCAGGCGCAGGCCCTTGCGCGTCCCGGCCTGGACGCTCTCCGCGCGGACCTCACCGCCACCCCCGTAATCGAGGGTGTTGCGCGCGAGCTCGCTCGCGGCGGTGATGATCTTCGTCTGATCGACGAGCCCGAGGCCGATGTCGATGGCGAGGGCACGCACGCGTTGCCTCACGCGGACGACGTCGTCACCGGACCGGACGGGGATGGTCTCAGTCTTCGAGACCGTCACGGTCGCTCCAATGCCCCGCGCCGTCCTCGGGCAAGCGCGCCTTCAACAAGGCCATGCCGCGCTCGACGTTGAGGGCTGTCCTGATGCCGGTAAGCTCCAAGCCAAGCTCGACCAAAGTGATGGCGACCGCCGGCCGCATACCGGCCAGGACCGTTTCCGCGTCGAGGACGCGCGAGACAGCCGCGATGCTCACCAACATGCGCCCGATGAAGGAATCGACGATCTCCAGCGCCGAGATCTCGATGAGCACGCCGCGCGCGCCGGTGCGCGCGATCATCGCCGTCAGATCCTCCTCCAGGGCCAGCGCGAGGCGGTCGTGCATGTCGACCTGGATGGTGACGATCAGCGTGCCGCCGAGCTTGAGGATCGGGATGCGGTCCATGGCCTCAGCGGCGCTCCTCAGCCGACTGCTGGCGCACAACCTTGCGGCCAGTCCGCCTGAGGGCGAGCGCGAAGGCGTCGGCCAACGTCGCCTTCGAGATAACGTTCAGCTCCACGCCGAGATGGACCATGGTCTGCGCGATCTGCGGCCGGATGCCGGAGACGATGCAGTCGGCGCCCATCAGGCGGGCGGCCGCCACGGTCTTGAGCAGGTGCTGCGCCACCAGGGTGTCGACGGTCGGCACGCCGGTGATGTCGATGATGGCGATCTCGGCCTCTTCGTCGACGATGGCCTGGAGCAGGTTCTCCATCACGACACCGGTGCGGGCACTGTCGAGGGTGCCGATGAGCGGCAGCGCCAGGATACCGTCCCAGAGGCGAACCACGGGCGTGGAGAGCTCGGCGATCTCCTGCCCCTGGCGCCCGATGACCTCTTCGCGGCTGGCTAGGAACACCTCCATCGTGAGCAGCCCGAGCCGGTCGAGTACCTTCCCCGCCGCCCATACGCCGGCGGCCAAGGCCGAGGCGTCCGCGGCCGACTTGCGCCGCAGCGCCTCGAAAATCGGCTCTTTGAGCGAGAAGACGAAGTTGGCGGTGTCGGTCGGCGTGAACCCCTGGATCGCCCGCGAGCGGGAGATATCGGCGAGGTTTTCGCGCAGCGGGGTATAGCTTTCCGCGTCCGCGTCGACCCCACCGGACGAAAGTCCGTCCCGAAGCAGGCCGAACACGGCCTTGGCCTGGGTCTGGAGCTCGGCCTCTCGGATCCGACCGCTCTGCAGGGAGGTCCCTTTCCGGAGAGATATGTTCCAGGCTTCGAGGATGGCGGCCTCGTCTTCCGTGAGCGTCCTTATCAGGACCTCGACGCCGTCCATTCGCATCAGGTTTTTCCCATCGTTATGATGCAGTCTCTATCCCGGTATTGAGCCTCTCGATAGGCGGCATCGCTACAAAGGAGCTGACCGCGGCAAATTATTTCCCGCCTTCGGCTCTACTTCTTGTCTCGTTAATTTCGGTAACAGGGATCGCTGCATTGCCGCCGCGGACGCCTCACGTCCCCTGGGCGCGGCCCCCAGACCAAGATAATTTACACAAAAGTGTGTCCTGACTGATTATCAAAGTTTTTATCAATGCGGCGGCAGCGGCGACGACAAGACAGCGCCAGCATATGAGAAGGCGTCTTCCTGGATCGACAGGGACTATCCAAATCGAAGCGGTTGCTTGTGGTGCAGCGCCTCTGCTTTCCCGTCCGACTTCCTCCGGAATTTACCAGCGGCTGACGCCAACTTCAGGCGATCAGATAACCCGAGGACGGGCGTCTCCAAGAGCTACTTCCGGTCGCGAAAGACTCTCGCATCAGGTACGAAACGCCAGGTTCGAAAGACTACGTCCTCAACTGTTTCGGGTGCCTCTCGTCCGGCAGTGTTTTGCGGACATGATGCCGGACGACCTCGGCGCTGAACGGTTTGCCGATGAACGTCGCGCCCTCCGGCAGGTCGCCGGGCTCAGGCGCGGCCCGGCCCGAGGCGACCACGACCGCGATGTGCGGCCAGCGCTCATTTGTCTGCCTTGCCAAGTCGAAGCCGTCGGCATTCCCCGGCATGTGCACGTCAGTGAAGAGTAGTTGAACCGCGTCATGATGCTGATCCAATATTCGCAGAGCCTGGACGACGTTCATCGCTTCCAGCACCTGGAACCCCGCATCCTCAAGGATACTGGTCGCCTCCATCAGGATCAGGGCGTCGTCGTCGACGACGAGGGCGTGGGGCGCATCGCCCTTGGAATCATGTGTCACACAGCTAAAGCTCGCTCGGGAGCGGAAGGTTGCCTCCCGATGGAACCGTGATCTGGGCAGATCGTCCAATTTTCAGGGCCGGTACGTGGCTGGATCCATGCTAGGCTGCGTCGCGGCAGCCTGCATGCCGTGCACAGCCGGGCCGGACCGAAGGGACAGATTTTTGATCGACCTGCGTATCCGCCACCAGACGATGTACCGCTATCGCCAGCCCGTCAATCTCGGACCGCACCGGCTGATGATGCGCCCGCGGGAGAGCCGCGACCTGCGCCTGCTGTCGAGCAACATCACCCTGTCGCCTGACGCCACCGTGACCTGGGCCTACGACGTCGCCGGCAACGCCGTGGCGACGGCCACGTTCGGGCCCTCGACTGATCGCCTCGTCGTGGAGAGCGTATCTCGGGTCGAACTCTCGGCCGAACTTATCCCGTCTTCGCCATCGCCGCCTCCGCCATCGCGTTCCCGTTCCAGTACACCGATGACGAGTGGACGGACCTCGGCGCCCTGACGATCCCGCAATATCCGGAGGGGGAGCCGAGCCTGCGGGCCTGGGCGCAGGGGTTCGTGGCGTCCTGCCCAACCGACACCCTGTCGCTCCTCAAGGATCTGAACGCCGGGGTCGGTGGCACCATCGCCTACCAAGGTCGGGAAGACGAGGGCACGCAGTCGCCGAGCCAGACCCTGTCTCTGGGGATGGGGTCGTGCCGGGACCTGGCGACGCTCTTCGTCGAGGCGGTGCGCAGCCTCGGCTTCGGAGCCCGGGTCGTGTCCGGCTACCTCCACGACCCGTCGCGAACGCTGCTCGGCTCCGCCGATGCGGGAGCCACGCATGCCTGGGCGGAGGCCTTCCTGCCGGGTGCCGGGTGGATCACCTTCGATCCGACGAACCGCAGCGTCGGCGGCGCGAGCCTGATCCCGGTCGCGGTCGCACGCGACATTCGACAGGCCATGCCGCTGGTCGGAAGCTTCGCCGGGCCGGCGGACGCCTTTCTGGACATGTCTGTGGAGGTCAGCGTCGGCGGGTAGGCTTGATGCAGCCAGAATCTGCCGCCTCAGGCAGCGGTCCGGCTGTGCCGGGTCCGGCATGGGGATCGACGTCGCAACGCTCCGGCGATCCAGAGGCCGGCACGCCGGACGAGGCGGCCATGCGTAGGGGAGACGGTTCGACCCGTCACAGCGCCCCGGTCCGGCGACGGCTCGGCTCGTGCGGCGCCAAGTTCGGGGCTACACGCGCGGGCGAACGACGCCGTCGGTGCAGGCTCGACCAGGGTCCCACACACCGAGAGAAGCCCGCTGTGTCCGGGCGATCGCGACCGCACCCGTAAGGTCAGAGATGCGGATCGTCGGCCGCGCGAAGCCTGCCCGCCGCGATGGCGTCCCGAAAGGTCCGATAATCCTCAGCGTTCCGTTCTCCGTAGGCCATAGCCCAGTCGGCCAGGGCTTCGCGCAGATCGGCACGGCCGTCATGACCGCAGTAACCTGCGATCGCTGCCGCATCCCCGGTTCGTGCGTGGGCCTTGGCGAGCAGCGCTCCGTACCCGTGCGAGAAGTACAGGAGTGATCGGCCTGTCATGCGCGCGACCGGGATCTCGCCCTTCATGTTCTTCATCTGCCGCACGTAGAACGGACGCCCTTCGATCTTCGTCCATCCCAGCAGCGGATCGCCCACGGCCTGCAGGAGGCGCTGACCGTAGATCACGCGCTCGCCTTCGTGATCGGCATAGGGCCTGGGCATGCCGCGCAGATAGGGCGCGTGCGCCGGCCGCACGGCTTCCTTCACTTGGAGGAAGAGGACGTCTCGATCGGAGTTGCCGCACAGCAGCGCGACGTAGGCCCGGGTCCCGACGCTCCCGACACCGACGACGCGGTGGGCCACGTCGACCACATGGTAGCGGCTGAGCATGAACCGCCGCTCGCGCGGCAGCGTCTCGGCGTAGCGCTCCAGACCGGAGGTCACAAGCTCGCGCGTGGCCTCATCGACGCGGACGAGGATCGGCGGCTCCTCGCGAAAGCGCCAGCCACCGTCCGTGCGACGCTCGCCAACCTGGTCGAGCAAGCTCGTGTTGTTCTTCCGCCGCGCCTTCTCGACAGCCCTGTGAACCACAGCCTGTGAGCGCGCGTCGATCTCGATGCCGGCGAAGGCGAGGTCCTCGGCGCGTGCCGCGCGCCGCCACACGTCGAGCGAGCCGCGCGGGGCGAGATCGTCCATCGTGTGCTGGTAACCCGCCACCGCGCTCAGTACCGCCTGCCGCCGTTCCGATGCGGCGACGTCTGCATCCCGCGCGGCGACCTCAATGCTCGCGCAAAGCCGCTTCAGGTCCCACTCCCACGGCCCGACCGTCACCTCGTCGAAGTCGTTGAGGTCGAGCACCACATCGCCCTGGGGCGATCCAAAAAGCCCGAAGTTCGAGATATGCGCGTCGCCGTTCATAACTACATCGATGGCGCCGCGCGGTCCCTGTGCCAGATCCCAGGCCATGACTTGCGCGGCGCCGCGCAGAAAGGCGAACGGCGAGGAGGCCATGCGGGCGACCCGCAGCGGGATCAGGTGTGATTGCCGTCCCGCGTGCGCCGCTTCGATGAGGGTCACCGGGTCGGGACGATCGCGGGCGATATTGAGGTTGGCATGGGCAGCGTGGGGCAGTTCCAGGCGCAGAACCTTGCCGGCCGCCCGGCGCTTCTCCCACGGCTCCACACCCGCGCGCAGGTTGATATGCGGGAAGTCTGCAAGGGGATCGAGGACTACCTCCTCGGCAGCCTCGATGACCGCATCGTGCTCATCGGTCACCGCCGATGGGGTATCCGTAGGCTGCGCTGACCGTTCCATCGACCTCGTCCGACCGCTCCACACCCAGGCAACGGTCCGGCCGCGGAATAAACCCCGCCGCTCAACGTGGACTTAATCGCGCACCCCCGCGGACGGCGAGTTGCCGCGCCGAACCAGACATCTATCGCACGCCCGGCTCGTTCATTCTGGCTGCCCGAGCATGATGACCGCGGCCCGCGTTCTGCGACGACCTTCGGCGTGCCCCGAGGCGGGTGCAGGACGCGCTCGCTTTGCAAAGCATCCGGCACGTGACACTCACGTCTCATGAGCAGCTTGCACAACCTGATCGGGACGGTCGCCCGCCGGCGTCACGCGCCGGTCACCGACTACAGCGTCACGCTGCTGTTTGTCGGCGCCATGACGTTCGTTCGGTTCCTCGCTCCGGCCTACGTCGCGCCGTTCCTGTTGTACATCCCGGTTCTCTTGCTCGCGAGCCTCGCTTTTGGCTGGGGTCCAGGAACGCTGGCCTTGTCGTTGTCCACCCTGATCGCCGCGTGGTTCTACACGCAGGACGGGATGCTCAACGGCGTCGACGATGCCTTGCTGTGTCAGTACGCATTGGTCGGCGCGACCATCGTGTGCATCTGCCACACCCTGCGCCGGTCCGTCGCGCAGAACGAAGCTACGCTGGGGCGGCTCCACGCTGCAAACCACATCCTCGTCGAAAGGGAGGCGGCGTTGACCCGCGCCAATGCGACGGCGGAGGCCGCTAAGGAAGCGGCCGAGCAGGCCAACACAGCGAAGAGCGATTTTCTGGCCAACATGAGCCATGAACTCCGCACCCCGCTCTCCGCAATCATCGGCTATAGCGAGATGATGGGTGAGGAGATCTCCGACGGCTGCGCAGCGTCGGACCTCGTGGTCGACATCGGCAAGGTCGAGCGCAACGCCCGTCACCTGCTCGGCCTGATCAACGACGTGCTGGACCTCTCCAAAGTCGAGAGCGGCAAGATGGAGGTCTACACCGAGGATTTTGCGGTGGAGGACATGCTGCGCGACGTCGCGAGTTCGGTCGCGATGCTGGTCGGCAAGAGGGGCAACACGCTCGAACTGCAACTCGCGGTCGGCCTGGGCCAGATGCATTCCGACCTGACGAAGACACGCCAGGTGCTCTTCAACTTCTTGAGCAATGCCGCCAAGTTCACGGAAAATGGGATCATCACGCTCGCCGCCTCGCGCATGACGGATCTCTCGGGCATCGACCGGCTCTCGCTCTCTGTCACCGATGCTGGGATCGGTATGACGGCCGAGCAGGTCTCGCGCCTGTTCCAGCGTTTCGAGCAGGCCGACGCCTCCACGACGCGCAACTTCGGGGGGACCGGGCTCGGCCTGTCGCTCACGCGTTCCTTCGCCGACATGCTGGAAGGGACGGTTACGGTCTCCAGCACGCCTAACCAGGGAAGTACATTCACGTTCACCGTGCCGGCAACCTTTGTTCCACCCGTCGATGAGCGAGCCTCGAACGATCCGGACATCATTGTTGACGACGAGCTGGATGGTGATGTCATCCTGGTCATCGAAGACGATCCGGACCAGCTCGCGCTCACGACGCGGTTCCTTCATCGCGAGGGCTTCCGGGTCCAGACAGCCACGAACGGCAGGAGCGGCCTTGACCTAGCCCGGAAGCTGCGACCGCGCGCCATCGTGCTGGACGTGATGATGCCGGGTGTGGACGGGTGGTCGGTGCTGAGCCAGATCAAAGCGGACGCGATACTTGCGTCGACGCCCGTAGTGATGGTGACGTCCGTCGACCAACGCAATCTCGCGGAATCGCTCGGCGCCTCGGACTACATGCTGAAGCCGGTCGACTGGTCCCGGTTTGGCAAGATTGTGAATCAGTTCAGGCTGTCGGGGACGGACCGGCGCGGCACCGTGCTCTTGGTCGAAGACGAGGCCGTGACCCGCATGGCGATGCGCTCCACCCTCGAGGAGGACGGATGGTCGGTCGTGGAAGCCTCGAACGGGGAAGAAGGCCTGCAGCACGTGGCAGCCACCAAGCCGGACGTGGTCATCGTGGACTTAAACATGCCCATCATGGACGGCTTCGGCTTCCTAGAGGGCGTGCGAGCCGTGCCCGGCTGCTCGGACATCTCGGTGATCGTATTGACGGGTCGGGAATTCTCGGCGGACGACCGGAGCAAGCTTCGCGGCGCGAGCCAGATCCTCAATCGTGGCGACCTCGCGTCGGCGAGTCTGGCAGAAAGGCTGAGAGGTCTGACCGCCTGAAAAGGGTGAAGGTGGCGCAGCAGCATCGGCATCGAGCCTAACCCGTAGTCTAATCTGAGGTCATCAGTTCAGAAGCCCGAATGACTGGGCCGGGTCGTAGGCCCTGTGTCCGCTCTTCTGACTCGTTTGCTCCAAAGCGGAATGACGGCTCTCGGCCAAGTCCAGTCGAGTGAGTGGGCGCCGCCGAATGGCTGGGTTGGGTGGCTTTAAGATGGTCCGCTTCGGGGATGCAAACCGGCGGAAGCGGACACCCTGAAACTGCTATCGGGACGCTAGACCTGCCGCATCCCGCCGTCGACGCACAGTTCGGCCCCCGCGACGAAGCTCGCCTCGTCGCTCAGTAGGAACAGCGTGGCCGCTGCCACCTCCTCGGGACGCGCCATGCGGCCGAGCGGGATCGGCGCGATGAGTGCGGCCCGCCCGTCCTCAGATACGCTCGCCATCATGGCGGTATCGGTCGGACCGGGGGCCACCACGTTCACGCGGATGCCGTGTGGGGCCAGTTCCGCCGTCCATGTGCGCGCGTAGGAGCGCAGCGCTGCCTTCGTCGCGGCGTAGGTCCCGTAGGGCGTCACGCCCATGACGTCGGCAATCGACCCCATCAGCACGACGGCCCCACCCCGCCCCATTGCGCCCAGAGCCGCTTGCAACCCGAAGACAGCCCCACGGACGTTGACCGCAAAGTGCCGGTCGAAATGCTCAGGCGTCCCGTCGCGCAGGGTCGCGGGTTCCGAGATGCCCGCGTTGAGGACCAGCGCGTCGATCCGGCCATGCATCTCCCGCACCGTCGCCACGACGCGGTGCAGATCCTCCTGTTGGGCTGCGTCCGCGACGAGGCCCTGCGCACCGCGCCCGATCCTCGCAGCGGCTGCGTCGACCTCGTCGGCGCGCCGCCCGGTGAAGACGACCGACGCGCCTTCGACCGCCAGCCGCTCGGCGACCGCAAGGCCGATGCCTTTCGCCCCGCCGATCACCAGCGCAACCTTGTCTTGCATGCGAGCCATCGAGGCATCCCTTCATCTGCAAGGGCGCAGCAGATACACAGCGTGTATCTGCTATCAAGAACGCACTTAAGGTAGCCTAGATATGGCCGACGATACCGACCTCGATGCCGCGTCCGCTTGCGCGCTCGCCAACATGGCGCAGGTCCGCCCGGTGCTGGACAAGATCGCCGACAAGTGGACGATCCTGATCCTCACGGTGCTTTGCCCGCGGCCTTCACGGTTCAACGCGATCAAGCGGCGGCTCGACGGCATCACGCACAAGGCGCTGGCGGACGCGCTGAAGCGGCTGGAGCGCAATGGTTTGGTGACCCGGACGGTGCTGCCGACCGCACCCATCGGCGTCGAGTATGCGATCACCCCGCTCGGCCATTCACTACGCGAGCCCTTTGAGGCGCTCTGCGCGTGGGCACTCAACAACGGTGCGGCGATTGATGCTGCCAACCGCGAACATGACAGCATCAAAATAAAGCGGTGAAAACGCGTCCGCTTTCGGATCGCCGGATGCCGGGACCGAACATCTAGTAGTCCAAATCTCACGCTTGGTACCCATACGCACATGTCGGCTCAGGGTGGTTTGCCGTCCTTCCGCTTTATGGCGCAGAACGGAGGAAGCAGACGTCCGGCGTTCGCGCTGAAGCTGACCGAAAGCAAGGATCTGCACCGAAGATGGTTTTCTGCCAAAGCGTGGGGACTTGAAACGAACTGATTGAGGGGAAAATTGAGGCGGGCATTTCGATCCGCTCAAGATCTTAATGCAGCGGTGACCGCAGCGTCTAACGAAGTGCACGGTACATCGCCGAGGAGTTCCGTCAGACGATTTCCGTTGAGGCGCATCGCGTGTGTCCAAAACGGGCGAACCTCCATGACCTCCCGGGGGAACCCGCCGAACGGCGCAAGCCCCCGCATCAGCTTCCAGGGAAAGCGGCGCTCGGGCAAGTCAGGGCGACCCGAGGCGCGGCGGACCGCAGCGACCATCCCACCGCCGTCGGCGTCATAGTAGCCAGGGAACTGGAGCCGCTCGCATGGCAGCAGGCGGTCCGGCGGCAGATCGAGCAAGCGGAGGATGGCCTCGGCGAGGTCGGGCAGGTACGCCCATGCATGGCCGACGCCCGAAGTTCCGGGATTGACGATGCGATCCAGCGGCGGCTTCGCCAAGGCTTGCGCGAACCAGCTTTGGCCGGCGCCGGGGCCGAAAAAGTCGCCAGCCCGCACGACGACGCTCCTCACCTCCGGGGCAGCCTCGGCGAGGCGCCGCTCCATCTCCACACGGATCGCGCCCTTCCGCCCGCGCGGATGCTGCGGGGTCGTCTCGTCGATGACCGGGGCGAGGGCCGGGTCGTAGTTGTAGACCGTGCCCGGCAGGACGATCCGGGCACCTGCGCCTCGTGCCGCCGCGAGTGTGTTGTCGAGCATCGGCAGGACCAGCCGGTCCCACCCGCGATACCCGGGCGGGTTCACGGCGTGGACGATGACGTCCGTCCCTTCCGCCGCGCGAACCACGCCCTCCTGGTCCATGGCGTCACCGGCCCGCCAATCCGGCACGACCGGCGCGTCCCATGTGGTCGCCGCCCGTTTCGGATCACGCACCAAGGCTGTGACCTGCCAACCACGCGCCAACATCAACCGGACCACCGCCCCGCCGATACCGCCTGTCGCCCCCAGTACCAGAGCCTGCTTCATCGTCCTGTCCCTCAGTTCGTCGCCGTAGTGATGCGCCGAACACGCGCCCTAGGAAATTGACGAGCTTCGATGGGCCGCCTATCGAAATTCAATGAGCGATGCGGACTTCGCCTGGGACGACCAGCGGGCCTTCCTGACGGTGCTCGACACCGGCAGCCTGTCGGCGGCGGCGCGGGCCCTCGGCCTCACCCAGCCAACCGTCCGCCACCGGGTCGAGGCACTGGAGCGCGCCATCGGGCAGCCGCTCTTCGTCCGCGGCGTGAACGGGCTGGCGCCGACGCCCGAGGCGCTCGGCCTAGCCGGGCACGTACGGCGCATGGCCCACGCGTCCGAGGCCTTCCGGCGCGAGGCCGAGGGCTCTGCATCTGAGGTCGCCGGCCCTGTCCGCCTCAGCGTCTCGGACTTCGTCGGCATCGAAGTGGTGCCGCCGATGCTGTCGGCCCTTCGGGAACTCCACCCGCGACTCGCGGTCGAACTGCTGCTCACCAACGCCAACACCGACCTCCCCGGGCAGGAGGCGGACGTGGCGGTACGCATGGCGCGGCCGAACCAGGGCTCGCTCGTGGCGCGCCACGTCGGCAGCATCCCGCTCGGGTTCTTCGCGTCGCCGGCCTACCTCGACCGGAACGGCTTTCCCGAGACCGTCGCGGACCTCACCCGGCACTCCATGGTCGGGCCCGACCGCATGCCGGCCTACGTCGCGATCCTGGACGCCCTGAGCCGGGAGGCGGGCGGTCCGCTGCCCATCGCCCTGCGCAGCGACAGCCATCCCGCGCAACTCGCCGCCGTGAGGGCCGGCCTCGGCATTGGCGTGGTGCAGGTGCCGGTCGGCGAGCGGGATCTCGTGCGCGTGCTTCCCGACCGCATCGTGTTCGGCCTGGACACGTGGATCGTGGCGCACGAGGACGTGCGGCGCAGCGCCCGCATCGACGCCCTGTTCAACCACCTCGTCGAGTCCTTCCAGGCCTACTGCTCCCGGTAGGCTAACCTCGATCCCCCAAAGTAGAAGACAGCCACCAATCGGACGACCGTCCACGTGGACGGCCCGGACCGATACACGAACCTGACCGGCGGCAGCTTTCGGTCTCTGCCCCGGTCCCAAGCCGTGAGGCCGCCTCCCTGAAAGCGGGTGACAAGTGCGACGGTCTGAGACCATTGATCGAGCCCGATACGCCCTCGCAGGCCGCGAAAGCGGCCCGGATGGCTGGGCTCGTTCGGGTGCGGAATGACCGGAAAGGGTGGTTTCCTGCACGTCCGCTTCCGGACCGCGGATGCGTGGAGCGGACATAGCCGTGGGGGCTACTCACGACCCATAGCAGGCCTTGGGAAGGGCCGCTTCACAGGCGGGTGGTCAGGTCGGTGAGCCAATCCGGTGAGGCGTTGACCAAAGCGGTTTCCGCAGTCTTGTCGTAGCCGGTGGCGATCATCAGCCCCGTGGCCACGAGGATCAGGCCAAGAGCAGCCTTCAGCCCCTTGCCCAGGCCCATCATCCGGTCGCGCCAGCGCATCAGCACCTCGCGTGAAAGTGTGCCGAGCAGGAGCAGCGGCAAGGCTGCGCCGAGGCCGAACAGCAGCATGGTCAGCGCCACGATGCCGAGGTCGCGACCCTGAGAGGCGAGCAGCGAGGCCGCCCCAAGGGTCGGTCCGACGCAGGGGCTCCACACCGCCCCAAGCAGCACGCCCACCCCGAATTGGCCGAGCAGGCCGGTTGTCGAGAAACCGCCGAACCGGCTCTCCGTCCAGTTGCTCATGGGTCCCGCCGCCACGGCCAGGCGGGTCTGGGCGGCCGGGACCATCAGGACCAGACCGATGAGGATGAGCATGATGGCCGCGCCCGTCCGGAAGGTGCCTGCGTCGAGGCCGATGGCGAAGCCCACCGTGGCCACGAACAGCCCGATGACCACGAAGGACAGGGCCAGGCCGGCGGCGAGCGCCGCAGGACCGAACCTGTGCTCCGAGGCCGCCGCGCCCAGCACCAGCGGCAGCAATGGCAGCACGCAGGGGGACAGCACCGAGAGGATGCCGGCGAGGAAGGCGAGGCCCAGGCTCGTGACCATGGCGTGAGCTCAGATCGCCTTGTCGAGAAGCGACGAGATCGCCTCGGGCTTGGTCTCGCCGGCCGAGCGCCCGGTCTCCTTGGTGCCCTTGTAGGTGATGAGCGTGCTCTGCATCGTCGCGCCGAACTGTTTCACCACGTCCTTGCGGCTGTCGAAGTCGACGTCGAACACCTGCAGGTCCTTGAACTTCGGATCAGCCTCCAGCTTGGCGAGGATTGGCTTCTGAGCCGCACAGGTGGTGCACCACGGGGCGGTGATGTGCACCAGGATCGGCTTGCCCGCCTTCTGGGCGGCTTCGAACGCGGCGGGCGTGTAGGTCATCTCGGCGGCGATGGCGGCGGTGCCGAACAGCATGGGGGCGACGGTGAAGGCGGCAAGCAGGATGCGGCGAGTGGTCATGAGCGCGGATCCCCTTGATCGGGTGTGGGACGAGGGGAACGGGGGTTAGTTCGACACCTGAGTGATGGCGCGGTCGACGTTCACGCGGGCCGACCAATCCTTGGCGCTGTCCTGACCCTTGAGGTCGATCAGCCTGGCGCCGCTGACGTCGACGTTCTTGAAGTCCGCGCCCGCCACCGTGGCGCCGGTCAGGTTCGCCCCGGACAGGTCTGAGCCCATCAGCACTACGTCGGTGAGGTCGGCATCCTTGAGGTCGGCGTATTCCAGGCGCGACCGCCCGAGGTTGGCCCCCTTCAGGTTCGCGCCCGCAAGGTTCACCGAGGTGAACACCGCCCGCATCAGGCCCATGGACTGGTTCTTGATGTCGGCGCCGCCCTTGAGGTCCACGAGCGTCGCGCCGCTCATGTTGGCGCCCTTGAAGTCGCCGATCGGCATCGAGCGACTGAGGTCGGCACCGCTGAGGTTGGCGTCCCTTGCGGTGATGCCGAACATCTTCGTGTCCGCGAGCTTGGCGCCGGATAGGTCGGCCTTCAGGAACCACGCCTGTTCGAGGTTGGCACCGCTAAGGTCGGCGCCGCGCAGGTTGGTCTTGTTCAGGCGCGCCGTCCGCAGGTTAGCGCCCCGGAGGTTCAACCCGGACAGGTCGAGGCCGGACAGCGCCTTGTCGTGCAGGTCGATCGGCTTGCCGTCCGCCGCCTTGATCATCGCTTCGACGTCGGCGCGGCTCATCTCGGCCTGGGTCATCGCAGGCGAGGACATGTTGGCGCCCAGCAGCAGATCCTGTTCGGCGGTGGCCGGGCCGGCAGCGAGTGTAGCCAGCATGAAGCTCAGGGCGAGGCGGCGCATCGGTTCACTCCCATCGGGTGCCGTGCAGGGCCGGCACCTGTATCGTTTTCATTAAGTCGCGATGCTATGCCGAGCCGCTGCACCCGGTCGGTGACCTAGGTCACACAAGTCCGGCGCGGCGGGAGAAAAACGCAACGCGAGCCGGATGATCAGCCTGTCATCACGGCCGAGAGGGCGACGCCGATCATGATGGACGCGCAGAAGGTCGAGCACTGGATCGACCGGTTTCCGCTCCTACAGTCGCTCAGCCCGGCGCACCTGCAGCTCGCCCGGGGCACCGTGCAGTTCCCGGTGCTGGAGGCCGGAGCCACTGCCTACGAACTCGATGGCGAGTGCGCCAACTACCTGATGTGTCTGGAGGGGCGCACGCGCATCTTCCGTATGTCCGAGGCCGGGCGCGAGGTGTTGATCTATAAGGTCGGCCCCGGCGGCACCTGCGCCCTGACCACGCAGTGCCTCCTGTCCGGCGGTACCTTCCCGGCGCAGAGCGTGGCCGAGGAGCGAACCGAACTAGCGGCGCTACCGGTGAGCACATTCCAACACCTGATGGGCGAGAGCGCCGCCTTCCGCAGCTTCGTCATGGACGACTACACGCGGCTGATGTCCGGCCTATTCACGCTGATCGATGAGGTCGCGTTCGCGCCTCTGAAGCAGCGTCTCGCACAACGGCTCCTGGCCGAGGCCGATCCGCGGGGTGTCGTCACGGTGACCCATCAGAAGCTCGCTGACGACGTCGGCAGCGTGCGCGAGGTGGTGAGCCGCATACTAGCGCAATGGGCTGAGGCGGGTTTTATCGAACTTCGCCGCGGCGCAGTCGAGATAGTCGACCGCACGAGCTTGGAGGCCGCAGGTCGACGCTGATCCACGGCTTGCTGATGTCTGCTTTCGAGGCCGAAGCAAATCGAGCTTTTTGACCGGGTTGGGTCGCATACGGAATGGCTGCTCAGTTTGGAATTGCGACGGTCCACTTGAGGGCAATACGCTCATGCGGACGTGTCCACCCCGCTTCTTCTAAGACGCGAGGCGAACCATCAGAAAGCTTGTGATAGGGATTGACGAAGGTCGGCGATGAGATCGGCGGTCTCCTCCAGCCCAACGTTCAGACGCACAACGCGACCTTCGTAGCTCCGCCGCGTGCGGGGCAGTGGTGGGTAAGCCATGACGAGGCTATGCGTCCCACCCCAACTGAACCCCAGCCGGAACAGCCGCAGACCTTCCACGAAGCGCGTGATCCGATCAGCATCCCACTCCAACTGAAACACCACTGAGAACACGCTGGCCGAACCCGTGAAATCGCGCTGCCAGACCTCGTGGCCGGGGCAGTCTGGAAGCGCCGGGTGTAGAACCAACTCGATCTCGGGCCGCGCCCTCAGCCAATGCGCCACCTCCAGCGCCGTCGCTTGCAAGCGGTCCAGGCGCACAGCCAGGGTCTCCAACCCGCGTAGCGCCAGTGCGCAATCGTCCGGCGAGACTGCCAGCCCAAGGAGGCGGTGCGTTGCACCCACCCGCTCGTGCGCCTCGTCCGTGCCCACCGATACTGTGCCGAGCAGGAGGTCGGAGTGGCCGCCCACGTACTTGGTGAGCGCCTGCATGCTCACATCTACGCCGTGGGCGAAGGCGTCGAATAGGACGCCCGCCGCATAGGTGTTGTCGAGTGCCACCGGCACGCCTCTCCCATGCGCGGTCGCGACGATGGCGGGTACGTCCTGCACCTCCATCGTGATCGTACCGGGGCTCTCGCACCAGATCAGGCGTGTGTTCGGGCGAATCAGTGTCTCGATCTCCGCGCCGAGCAGCGGGTCATAGGCTTGCACCTCGATGCCAAGCCCGGCGAGCAGCTTATCGGCCAGTTCGCGGTTGGGGCGGTAGGCGCTCTCGGGCACGAGGGCGTGGTCGCCCGCGCGGCAATGGGCGAGGTAGACGAGTGCGATGGCGGCCTGTCCGCCCGGCACGACGAAGCTGGCTTTCGCGCCCTCCAGATCGGCGACGCGCACGGCGAGTTCGCGCGTGGTAGGCGTGCCATAGAGGCCGTAGGTGTAGCCCTCGCCGCGCCAGTCGTCGCGAGCGTCAGCAACACGGTCGAACAGCACCGTGGAGCCGCGGTGGACTGCGGGGACGAGGGCCCGGAAGTCCTGAGGGGCAGTCACCCCGGGATGCACCAGCTTGGTGCGCCAGTGAGGGGCAGAGCGCTCGTCAGTCATCGTGCCTCGGTCGATGTCGCCCGGTGCGATGTAGGGCAGCAACGAGGTACGGCCCTAAGGCGACTAGGGCGTCTCTGCAAAGGGGTTCACAGGCTGGGTGGTCAGGCCCATGTGGGCTTGATGCGACGCTTTGAACTGACCGACGCGCAGTGGGAGCAGATCGCCCCGCTGCTGCCTCCGCAGAAGCCGCGCACGGGCCGGCCTGCGGAGGATCACCGGCAAGTCCTCAACGGCATGCTCTGGATCCTGCGCACGGGCGCACCCTAGGAGGATCTACCGGCGCGCTACGGTGCTGTGGGAACGGTGTCGAGCCGGTTCTACCGGTGGCGCAAGGCCGGCGTGTTCGACCGGGTGCTGCGGCGGCTGCAGGCGCAGGCGGACGCGCGCGGCGACCTCGACTGGGACCTACACTTCGTGGACGCCACGGTGGTGCGCGCCCACCAGCACGCCGCCGGGGCGCGCCGGTCCGGCGCCATCGGGGGGTGAGGCGACCGTCGAAGGCGTGGGCGAAGCGCTCGGGCGCAGCCAGGGCGGCTTCTCGACCAAGCTGCATCTGCGTGCCGAGGGCGGGGGTAAGCCGATCACGGCGGTGCTGACGGCGGGCGAGCGGCACGAGCAGTTTGCGTTGGATGCTCTCATGGACAAGGGCGCGGTGCCACGTCCAGGGCGGGGCCGCCCGCGCCTACGTCCCCGGCGGATGGCAGGCGACCGGGGCTACTCCAGTCCGCCGGCCCGTCGTCGCCTCCGACAACGCTGGGTCGAGCCGGTGATCCCCACCCGCAAGGATCAGCCCCGCCAGCTCGATTTCGACAAAGCCGCCTACCGCGAGCGCAACAAGGTCGAGCGGTTGATCGGCCGGCTCAAGCAGTATCGCCGCATCGCCACCCGCTACGAGAAGCGAGCCGCGAACTACCTCGCCATGGTCACGCTCGGCATGACCATGCTCTGGCTCAGATGACTTTGCAGAGACGCCCTAGTCCACAGCCTGTACCGACCTCGAATGACCGCCTACCAATGGCTGCTATCGGGAAGCCCTGCCGACCATTGGCACGGCTGATGTGGGCGCGAAGCAGCCAGAGGAGCCGTCCAGTACACGTCCGCTATTGGGATCCGAAGGAGCACGCATGAACGACTGCGTTGGGTCGGATGCGGACCGTCCGGTTCTTGGTCGAAGATCAAGGGCATTCCCAGGCAAGGCGCGTCTCGCCTTGGCTTGCGGGTGCGATGACGCTCTCGTTTGACAGGGGGCGCGCGCCCTACCTGAAGTCCGTGACCTCAGGCCCTACGCCGTCAGTTGGCCCAAGACGCGGTGGCTCCCGATCAGGTCGTCAAACAGCGTGACCTCCGAACGGCTCCGCGCGTCCAGCTGGGCACCCCGGACACTGACACAAGGATGGCCTGGGTACGCGCCACCGGCGAGGCCTGACGCGTTCTAGCTGGAGTGGTCCCCGCCCTGGGTGTCTCCTAAGGGGCGGGGCGGCGGCACCCAGGGAGACCGTTGTAAGCCCAGGCATGACCCGTCCCCGCGACAATTGCCGAAGCCTGCGGACGCGTCGACGACCGATCGGGCGTTGCGGCGCATCCTCGAAGCCGCGTGAAGGCAGGTCCGAAATCCCGCGCGGCCACAGAAGGGGGCAGCCGAGGACGACCCTGGGCTTGTTGGCGAGTTCTTCCCTTTGTTTGGGCTTGCTCAGTAGCGGCATGTCGGCAAGCACCGCATGCTCGTCGAGGGCAGTGCCCGTGTAGCCGGACGTCAGGAGCACCCGCAGGCGCGGACTCAGGCGCTGGGCCTCGCGACCTAGAGCTGCTCGCTATTCATGCCGCCGGGCATCGCCCCGTCCGAGAACAGGATGTCGATGCGCTCGCGGCCGCCCTGCGTTCCAGGGCCTTCGAGGCTTGGGTCGCAGTCAGCGTCCGGTAGTCGAGCTCGCCTAGGCTTTCGACCGCCATCTCCAGCACCGCAGGCTCATCCTCGACCACGAGCACCACCTCGCCGGAGGCCGCCCGCCGCAGTGAGAGATGGTTTTCGGGCTGGGCCTCGGCAGCACTCTCGGCCGAGCGCGGCAGGTAGAGCTCGATGGTCTTCCTGCTCGGCTGAGGCCACGAGCTTGCGGTCCAGTGCGCCCTCGGCGTTTTCGACTTCGCCAGCCTGTTCGGCGGAACTTTGACACGAAAAAGTGGCCCCGGCGGCATGCTAGTCGACCTGGGGCCGAGTCTTGATCCAGTCGCTGACAACACCGCGTGCGGTGCCCCCAACAGACGCATTCAGAGTAACGTAGCAGGTGATTCGCGGCAACCGAAGCCATGTCAAGCGGTCCGCGGTGCCGGGGCGAACTGCCGGACGGCGGCCTGCAGGCGACCCCCGGCGGCGTGAGCGCACTCTGCGTAGTCGCCACCCGCGCTTCGGCCCGCCTTCCCGCACTGATCGATAATGGCAGGCACCGGGACGCTGCCCGCGACGGGGGCCTCGTCGCGATGCCCCGGGGCCCGGGCTACCGCGCGGGCGAGACCGGCAACGACCAGTGCGTCGACCGCGGCATGCGCCACGAGGGGTTCGAGCTCGGAGACGCGAGCTTCAAGCTCGGCGACCCGGGCGACCAGCGGTTCGAGTTCCGCGACGCGGGCCCGGAGCGCCTCCATCTCCGAGCGCTGGCGCTCGCGATGATCACGTGCCCGGTCGGCAGCGTCCCGCTTCTGGCGGGCCGTGCGGGCCGCGGCGGTCTCGTGCATGTCGGTGCTGGGCGTCGGGGTCATGCCGACATTGAAGCACTGAGCCCTGCAAGCGACCAGAGCCGATCCGCCGGAATGATCCGAGGCGTAGGGAGCCCCGAAATCACCCCTCGACTGGTCCGGATGAGGAAAGACCCACGGCTGCGGCGGAAGGCCCGATGCCGGCCGCCCCTGCGTCACGGCGGCGGCAACACGGCGGCGGCGGCGGTAGCGCGGCGGTACTCACCCCCCCCTGAGAAAAGGGCGAAGCCCCTCCCCTGAGGTCAGCATTCCACAGCGGAAAGCCCAACCCTTACGCGCGGCGAGTGCCAGCTTGCTGGCGCGAAGTCGCGCGCGTGTGGAACCCTTAGAACAGAGGGTTACCTTAAAGCTCGCTGTCGCTCGCTTAACTCCGTGGGGGCGGGAACCCCCTACCCCCTAAGCGGCTAAGGGCGCGACACCCAAGATGCTGCAAACACTTGCGGTTTGATCTTTTCCTAAGTGGCGCGCACAATGCGGTTAGTTTTAGTTGGACCGCACCCATGCTGCCGCTCTCCCGTCACCTCGCCACGCACCTCGTCCTGTCGGCCCGGATGTCGGTGTACGCCGACGGGTCCCCCGTGTCGGCCGCCCACCGCGTCGACGTCGCGGGGGTCTGCCTCGCCCTGGCGCTGCTGTCCCGTTCCGCCACCCGCGAGGTCGACCGTGGCGAGTGGATGTACGCCCGGTATCCGCAACCAGACTACGCCGACCGGGCGCTCGACACCCTGACCGTGCCGCTGGGCCGCCTTCAGGTCGATCTCGGCAGGGTGAGCCTCGCCGGGGTCATGGCCGCCCAGTCCCGGGCCATCTACATCCGCGCGAGCATCGCGGGCGAGCCCTCGCTGGGCGAGGCAGCCATCGTGGCGCCGGGCGCCCGGGAGGACATGACGAAGCCGCGCAACCGGGTCTCGGACAAGGCGACGACGCTCACGTTCAAGGTCGACCAGGCCCTGGCGGCCGTCGCCCACCCGCATGCGGACGCCGCCGACGACGAGCTCGCCCCCGCGCCGTTCGGCTACGACCCCAAGGTCATGTCGGCGTTCTCGTCCCGCTACAGCCCGCTTGTCTACCTCCGCCTGCTGGCGTGGACCGAGGCCGGCGCGAAGCTGACCCGGGGCTGGCGCGCCAAGCGTGTCCGGGGCGGCCTCCTGAGCCTGGAGATCCGCGCGGTCGAGATGCATGAGGCACTCGGCGCGAGCGGCATCCCTACGCCGTCGGCGCTGGAGCAGCAGCTTCTCCGCCCGGTTGCGGAGGACCTCCGCCGGGTCGGGGTGACGTTCGAGTGGGCGTACGAGCGCTCGCCCATCAAGAACGCGGTCAAGTGCCTGCGGCTCAAGGCGTCCGATCCGAGGGAGGCGTGCGCGCCGGCGAGGACGCGCACGCCCACCGCTATGCGGCGGCCGCGGCCTCGTCCGGTGCCGTCGGGGCTGCGGGCGCTGCGGCCGTCGCTTCCGGCAGGTCGATGACCTCGCCCCCCTCGGTGGGCACCGGGGGGTTGGCGTGGAGGATGACCTGCACGCCCATGTCGATGCCGCCCGGCGTGAACAGTTGCCGGGCGGTCGAACGGAAGTTCGAGGCGACCTTGTCGAAGATCTCCTCGACGGCGTCCCGGGCGGCGAGCTCGGCATCGGCGCGCTGGGCCCGGGTCCCGACGACGGCCACGACCTTGTCGCCCTCCTCGGAGCGCGCGATCCCGCCGGCCGGCTGGGCGCCGCGGCCGAGGTACTCCACGGTCTCGACCTCGCGGCCGGCGGCGCGGTAGGCGGCCACGACGTGGTCGCGCAGGTCGGCGTCGGGCACCCATGCCGGGACCTGCCGCTCGACCGCCTCGCCGCCGTCGACCTCGATCCGGACCGCCTTCATGGCCTTGGCCCACCGGCTGGTCATGTCGGCCCCGTCCAGCCCGAGCTCGTGCAGGACCGCCTCCGGGACGCGCTTCAGCCACGAATCGTAGGCGACCTCCTGGAAGACCTCGGCGTCCGCGACGCCTGTCCGCCGCAGCGCGTCGGCGAGGGCGCCGACCCGCGCGGGATCGGCGAGGTCGGTCATGCTGACGACGTCGTCGACGACGAAGCCCTCGGGCAGGCACCGGCTCCCGGCGATCCACAGGGGCGCCTCGCCGAGCCGGTAGACCGGCCGGAGACGCCCGGCGAACTGCTTGAGCTCCTCCTCCCGGAACTGCTGGCAGATGACCTTGGCCCAATTGCCCGTGTATTCCGAGACCGTGACGGTCACCGAGCCGCCGTTCCGCAGCGGATGCGTGCGCATGACCTGCGGCGGGCGGACCTCGATGGCGTGGCCGTAGTCGTCGACAAGGAACGTGCCGTCCTCGGCGTGCAGGTAGCCGTCTCCCCAGGCGTCGATGGGGAGCTCGGGCTCCTCGTCGTCGTAGGTCGCCGCGGCCACGACCCCGTCGATGAACCTCACCGGGAACTCGTGCCTGCCGACCGAGAAGGCGACGAGGTGCTCGCGGGCATAGTCGAGGCCGCGCACCGCGCCGTAGTGCATCCAGTCCGTGTTCGGCGGCTCCGCCCACGTGTGCATCAGTGCGGTCCGGACGCTCTTCGGTGCGCCGACCACGATGCGTCCGTGACCGTACAGGACCGCCGCCGTCGTGATGGCCGAGCGGACCTGCCCGATGGTCATGGCGACGCCACGGCGGGCCTTCTTGTCCTCCCCCGCCAGGTCCATCCGGAACGCGCTCGTGCGCCATGTCCGGTCGGCGAGCAGGATCGTGCGGAGGTTCAGCTTGGCGTCGACGTCCGCGACCTCGACATCCCGGCCGCCCCAGCACTTGCTCGTCAGCCCGACGTCGGCCGAGGCGTCGAGGAGCAGCACCGGGTGCTCGGCGAAGTTGGCGTCGGCGCGCCAGGAGATGCGGATGGTCTTGCCGCCGTCGAGGCTCTGGATGCGGTAGTCCCGGTCGCCCCGGGCGAGGCCGGGCATCGGGCGCCCGTCGCTTCCGAGCCGGTCGACGCCGCCGTTCAGGTCCCGCGTGGTGGCGTCCATCTTCAGCGCCAGCAGCCGCTCGCCGACGATCTTCCAGAACCTCCACTCTTCCCTCAAGTGCTTTCCTGTCGGGCGCTCCGCCAGGGCGCGCACGGCCTCGACCGACATGTCCGGCCGGAGCTTCCGGCCCGCTTCCTGCGCGCGGCCGGTCACCTTGATGGCGCCCTCGACCATGGCCTCGGCCTTCTCCATGCCGTGCCGGAGGACGAGCATCGCGGCGACGTCGTAGTGGCCGCGGATAGCCTCGGCGGCGGTGGCGGCCGCGTAGTGCCGGGCGGCCATCAGCTCGTCCCCGGTCTCGCCGCCGTCCCTCTTGTACGTCCGAGGCGGGGCGCGGGGGGTGTCGAGCGTCAGCGTCGGGAACACGGCCCAGCGCAGGACCTCCGTCCACGTCCGCTCGTCCCCGATGACCCCGGCGACCGCCTTCTCCAGCCCGGCCGGGAGCGACGGGCTCGTGAGGAACGCCGTCGGCGCGAAGATCACCTGCGCCTCGGCGATCTTCGCGCGGGCGGCGATGACCGGGCAGACGTCGTAGTGCGGGCAGCGCTTCTCCTCGCTGCCTCCGACGCCGTCCTCGACCGAGGCCTTGCACAGCCCGGCTGACGAGATCCCGGCGGCGCGCAGGATGCCCTGCTCCTCGGTCCTGAGGCAGCCGCCCCTCTCCTTGCCCTCCAGGATGAGGTACTTGGTCCCCTGCGGCAGGTCCCGCGCCGCCTGCTCGGCGTTCTTACGGAACACGGCCCAGGCGCCGCGGGACGTGGCCTGGAACCGGCTCACGTTCTCGTAGATGTTCTCGTAGGACGGCTGCAGGAACAGCAGCGCGCCGCCGATGGGCCCGTGCTGCGCGAGGTCCTCGGTGACCACCTTGACGGCGGTTGAGCTCTTGCCGGCGCCGGTCGGGGCGCGGAGCAGCCGCACCGGGCGCACCGGGGCGTCGGCGCCGAGGATGCGGTCGTGGCGCACCTCGGCGAGGAAGCTCTCCATCACGCCGACGATCTGCGTGGCGACGCGGCCCGCCTGCTCGCCCCGCTCGGCGTCCGAGATCAGCGCGCGGTCGCGGGCGAGGTCCGGGTCGGCCGGGGTGAAAACCACGTCCTCGGGAAGCTGCGCGCGCGTCGTCGGCAGCCACGCGAGGTCATCCGATTCGGTGCGCTCGACGGCGTGCGGCACGACCGGGGCGACCGAGACCTTGCCGGTCGCCTCGTCCCGGACGATGCCGCGGGCCTTGACCTCGCCGCGGGCCAGCTTCGCCGCGGCGCTGTCGATGCGCTCCCGGCAGCCGCGCGCGAGCTCGGTCGAGGAACGGAACCGGTCGCCGCCGGGGGCGAAGATCGCCTCGCACTCGGCGATCAGGTGCCCGGCCAGGGCGTAGCGGCCCTCGTCCGTCAAGGCCAAGCCAGGGTTCCTGACGACGTACGAGAATGCCCGGCTGTGCAGGAAGGCTTCGCGGCCGGCGACGATGCGGCCCTGGGCGTCCCACTTCACGCCGGCCATGGCCGTGTTGACCGCGGGCTGGACGAAGCCGGACGCGGTGACGAGGGCGGGGTCGAGCGCGACGCCGTCGCCCCACTGCACCGCGTTGCGCAGGCCCGGGACGATGATGCCGGCCGCGTCGACCGCGGAGATGAAGGCCTCGACCTGGGCCTGCGTGATCAGCGGGGCGTGCTCGGGACCGTGCGTGTCCGGGCGGCAGGCGCCGATCCAGTCGAAGTGCTGGCCGGTCTTGTGGTGGGCGCCGAACCCGGTGATGGGCTTCCGGTCGGCGAGGACCTCGATGGCCTGGTCGTGACCGTCGGCGTCCCTGGCGTCGAGGGCGTAGGTCTTGTTCCGGACCGGGTCGCTCACGTCCGAGCGGTAGATCAGCACGAGACGCGGGGCGCGCCCGACGCGACGGAACTCGGACCTTCCGAGGTGCTGGTCGACGAGGCGCAGGATGGCCTCGGCGAGCGCCGGGTCGCTGACGTCGATGTCGAGGCACAGGGCCCGGCCCGAGACCTCGCCCATGATCAGCGCGGTGTTCGCCCGGTTCCGCGGGCCGTCGCTCTTGGCCCACCAGGAGAGCTCGTCGGCGGTGGGTAGGCGCTCCTGGAGCGGCTTCCACTGGAGGGACTTCGATGACCGCCCGGGTTGCTTGACGAGGATCGGGCCGCGTCGGCCGGAGCGGGCCTGCGGGAACAGGGACCAGCTGTTGGCGACGCATGCCGGGGCGACGGCGCTGAAGCGCTGGCGGCGCTCCTCGGCCTCCCACTCGGCCTTCCGGGCGTGCTCCTCGGCGGCGGCGGCCCGGGCGGCGGCCTCGGCGGCCTCGGCCTCGCGGTCGATCTCCGCGGCCACGCGCACACGGACGACCTTCGCGCCGTAGCGGGCGAGGACGTCGGCGATGGCGGGCGGGGTCTCGGCGGTTAGGAATTCTGGTGTCGTCGGGGACATCTGCCTGCCTGTGGGGCCGCTCTTAGCGGCATCGATGAACGACTGGAATGGCGGGCGGCACTCGTTTTTGAACAGCGTTCAATTTGCCTAATCCGGCAAATCGAATCCGTTTGGTCCCGTCCCGACAGTTGAGGGTACGCAAGCCGGTGCATTGGTCAACGGCGAAAGCGACTGATGCGGCACCTTGGCCCCCGAAAGTCCAAAGTTGACACTGGGGCGCGCGGCGGCGGCCTCCAGAACTACGCAGGATGCCATGCCCGATCCTTCAGGGCTGCGTATGTTTTTGAAGCAATCGACGTCAGAGGGGCGGTTTGCGTATGTCTTCCGCTTGCCGAATCCGCTGCGAAGGCTTGTCATACATTCCTATGGAACAAGTCGCCGCCTCGTGCGTTACGTGCGCGCCGCGCCGGAAGGATACCGAGAGCCACAAGCGGCGCTCGGTGCACTCCCTGCCGCTCAAGGTGCGCCTCGCCGCCCACATCCAGGCCGCGGTTCAGGGCATGCCGACCGGCGACATCGCCCGGCTGGTCGAGGGCCCTGAGGACGACGGCAAGAACGTCCGTCGCGAGATCGGCGCCATCCGCTCCGGCCGGCCCGACCGCATCGGCGGGATCGGGTTCGAGCGCTACCTCGTCTTCTTCGAAAGCCTGAAGCTCGACCTTGGCCTCGCGATGTCGGGGGCGCCTCCGGTTCGGCGGCGGGTCCACTGATGGTCGCCACCCGCATCCTCGCCATCGACCTGGCGACCGTCGGCGCCGCGGCGTGGACCGCCGGCGAGCTCGGCGGCCTCGACACGCTCCATTTCGACCTGCGCGCCCGCGCCGGGCTGACGCTCAAGAAGCGGGCCGCCGGGCACGGCGCGATCTTCGCCCAACTCCACACCCTGGTCCTCGACCTGATCGACCTCACCAAGCCCGAGGTGGTCGCCATCGAGAAGGACACCGGCCGCGGCTACGGCACGCTCGTCATGCTCGGCGGCCTCCGCGGCGTGGCCGAGCTCGCCTGCGCCCAGCGCGGGGTCCGCTGCATCACCGACATCGACGCCTCGACCGCCCGGTCGCTCGCCGGCGTCGGGGGCGGGTCGACCTCGAAGGCGGTCGCCGGAGGCCGCGCCCGGATGCTGTTCGGGCTCACCACCCAGACCGACGACGAGGTCGACGCGGTGGTCCTGCACCACGCCGTCCGGGCCCGGCTGCTCGACGAGCACCGCCAGGCCCTGGTGAAGGCGTCCCTCGCGAAGGTGAAGCGCACGCCGTCGACCCGACGGAGGGCTGCCTGATGCCCCTCGACTACTCCCTCGTGAAGCTGAGCGACGAGACCTGCCGGGCGATCCCCGGCGGACATGCGCTCACCGCGACGGCCTACGTCGCCCGCGTCTCCGGCGACCGCCTGGAGCACTACGTCGCCGTCGCCGGGGCGACCGAGAGCTACGTCGGCTGGGGCACCGAGGACTACCAGGCCGCCCACCTCCGGCTTCGTCGCCGGCTCCGCGACCGGCTGAGCGAGCTCGCCACCGTCGCCGCGCGGGAGGCCGATTGATGTCCGGCCGCCGCAACCCCCTCGCCATGCTGATCGGCAAGCTCGCCGTCGCGGCCGAGGTGGCCCGCGTCGTCCGGGAAGCCCGCTCCGCCGCGGCGCCGAAGCCGGTGACCGTCCGCCGGGCCCTGTCGCCCGACGAGGAGAAGGCGCTCGCGGTCACCCGTGCGGCCGCCGCCCGCTCGATCCCCTCTTACTGGACCGGCCTCGCAGCCGAGGACGCCGCCCGCCTCGCCATGGCGTGGCCGGCCCAGTGGACCGTCAGCCCAAGGAACCAGTGATGCTCCGCCGCCCTGTCCCAAATGGAGCCGGTCCACAACCTCGAAGCCGTCCTGAAGCGGGCCTGGAGCATCCGCTTCCTCGCCGCGGCGATGATGTTCGACCTCGCCCAGGCCAGCGTGAGCTTCTGGTCCGGCTCCGACCTCGTGTCCCCGATGACCCTGACACTCGCGAACCTCGGGCTCGGCATGGCCGGGTTCGTCGCGCGCTGCATCGCGCAGCCGGGCGTCACCACCCCCAAGGATGACGCCTGATGCTCGGCCGCCTCCTCAGCGCATTCCGGCGCCCAGCCGGCGCGGCCGCCCTCGGCGCGGCGCTTGCCGTCGCCCCGGCCGCTCCCGCCGCCGCCGCACCCCTCATGGTTGCGACGGCCCCCGTCGCCGGCCGTCGCCGCAAGGTCTCGACGCGCTTCATCGTCGGCACCGGGCTCGCCACCCTGTGCGTGGGGACCATCACCCAGTTCGAGGGTCTCCGGACCACCGCCTACCGGGACAGCGTGGGAATCCCGACGGTCTGCATCGGCGAGACCAAGGGCGTCCGCATGGGCATGAAGTTCACCGTGGCCGAGTGCCAGGCGATGCTCGTGAAGCGCCTCGGTGAGGACTACGCCCCGGCCATCGAGGCCTGCGTCACCCGCCCGATGGGCGACAACGTCTACGAGGCGATGCTCTCGCTCTCTTACAACATCGGCACCGGCGGCCTCTGCCGGTCCAGCGTCGTGCGCCACTATAACGCCGGCGACCGCCGGGCGACGTGCAACGCCTTCTTCCTCTACGACAAGGCCGACGGCCGCGTCCTCGCCGGGTTAGTCAAGCGCCGGCAGGCCGAGCGCGCCCTCTGCCTGAAGGGGGTCTGAGCCATGTGCGGCCTCGCCCCCCTCGCAGTCGCGGTCGCCCTGTCGGGCCCGATGTGCCCCCGGCTCGACCAGGGCGCCTCGCCGGTGATGGTCGCCCTCGTCGGCTCGGGCGAGGTCGCATCCGATTCCCGCGTGGTCGACGCGCAGTTCGAGGCCTCCATCCGCGCGATCCGCGCGCCGGCGCCGAAGCCCGCCAAGCGGAGGAGGCGCCGGTGAGCGAGCTCGCGACAATCGTCTCCCATGGCTGGACGGCGTTCTCCCTCGCCGCCACGCTGGCCGGCATCGGCGGCATCGGGCTGATCGCCCTGGCCGTCCTCGCGACAGCCTACCTGCCGGCCTGGTTGAGGCGCCCGCTGATCGGCGCCGGCATCGTCCTGCTGGTGGGCGCGGCCCTGTACCAGGCAGGGCAGGCCAAGGGCGCGCACGACGCCTTCGCGGTCGAGGCCGCCCGCACGCTCCGACAGGAGAAGGCCCGGGCCGAGGCCGCGCTGCGCGAGGAGCGCCGCCAGGTCGCCGAGGCGAACAAGATCTCGGCCGACGACCGCGCCCGCGCCGATGCCGCGACTGCCGCCGCGAAAGCCTCCGCCAAGCGGCTCGCCGACCTGCAGCGCCACCTCGCCCGCACCCCGGACGGGGCCTGCGTGGGCGGCGACGACGCCCGCATGCTGAGGGGCCTGTGATGCGCGCCGCCGTCGCCATGGCGCTCGCCGCCTGCCTCGCCCTCGGGTCCTGCGCCCGCGGGGTGCCGGACGTCACGGTCCGCCCGGTCCTGCCGCCCGTCCCGGCGGACCTGGAGGCCTGCCTTCACCGCGAGTTCCCGGAGATCCCCGAGCGCGCCTTCGGCCGCCGGGACGCCGTCCGGATCATCGCCGACGCCAAGCTGCTCGACCGCGCCAAGCCGGCCTGCGGGGACCGGGCGCTCCACTGGATGAAGGCCGTCGTGGCGGCCTTCGGGAGAACCACGCCGTGAACCCCGCCTCCCTCGGCTCCGGGGAGACCCTCGTCGGTCTCCTCCTCATCGCGCTGCCGGTCATCGCCATCGGCACCATCATCTGGCGCCTCGCCGACCGCACCCGCGGGCTGCAGGCGTCGGTCGAGTCTTCGGTGGAGAAGTCCACCGCGGCCGCCGCCGGCGTCGCCAAGGTCGAGAGCAGCCTCACCGCCCTCCGGGACGACATCCACCGGGACTACGTCCGGACGGACAGCCTGGAGAAGGTCGAGGATCGCCTGACGAAGCGCATCGGCGAACTCGACCACCATGTGCGGGGCGTCCCCATGGCGGTCGTCGGGCTGCTGCGCGAGGCACCCCAGCCCACCACCACCCGCCGGAGGCCGCAGCCGTGACGACCGGGATCTACCTCGCGCTCCAGCCGGGATCGCTCCCGGTCCTGATCGTCATGGCGGCCCTGGTCGCCGTCGCGCTGCCCCTGGCGCAGCCCCGCGGGGGCATCCTCCGCCGGGCCGTCGTCGGGATCGCGCTCGGGCTCGCCCGGGCCGCCATCGCGGTCCTCGTGGCCCTCGGGCTCCTCGTGATCTGCCAGGTCTCCGGCGCCCTCATCCAGGGGACGGTGAACGCCGCGGCCGCCGGCGCCGCCATCCCGGGCCCGACGGAGCGGGAGGCCCAGCGCGGCCCCGAGAGGGACGCCTGAGATGACCGCCGCGGACATCGCCCTGCTCAAGGCCGAGATCGCCTTCCTCCGGGCGGTGTCCACGACCAAGGGCCCGGCCCCCGGCTACTCCGCCGACGAGCTCGCCCGCTACGACGCGGCCGCCAACGCCGTCCTCGCCCGTGTCTCCGCCCGGCTCTACTGGGCCCAGTTCAAGAGGGCTGCCTGATGCGCGCCATCACCGCCGAGGGGTTCAAGCGCCCCAACGACCGCCCCGTCCCGGGCGCCGCGCCGATGCTCCAGTGGCTGGCAATCAGCAGCCTAGTCGTCGACGACACCTACCAGCGTCCCATCCGCGGCGAGGGCGAGCGCAACGTCGCGAAGATCGCGGCGAACTTCCGCTGGGCCCGGTTCGCCCCGGTGGTCGTCGCCCCCGTCGAGGGCGGCATGTTCGCGATCATCGACGGCCAGCACCGCACCACCGCGGCCGCGCTCGTCGGCATCGAGACCGTCCCCTGCCAGGTGGTGATCCCGCCCGCGTCCGAGCAGGCCGACGCGTTCAAGGCCATCAACGGGTCGACCACCCGGATGAACCGGCAGACCATCCACCGCGCCGCGGTCGCCGCCGGGGACCCCGAGGCCCTCGCCATCGGGGACGCCTGCCGCTGCGCCGGGGTCGAGGTCCTCGCCTACCCGGTGCCGACCGCCAAGCAGGCCCCGGGGCAGACCATGTCCGTGGCGACGCTCGCCGAGTGCCTCAACCTCTACGGCCGGGACACCCTGGTGACCGCCCTGCAGTGCGTCACCGAGACTTCGAACGGCGAGGAGCCGGGCCTCCTCGTCGCACCGGTGATCAAGGCGCTCTACGACGTCCTGCACTACCGGAAGGACTGGCGCGACGCCGGCGAGGCCCTCCTCGGCGCCTTCGACGAGATCGACATCGCCGGGCAGGCCGAGGCGGCCCGCCTGGAGCCGAAGGCCAAGGGCATCTCGACCGCGATGGTCCTGACCGCCCGGCTGAACGACCGCCTCAACCGGGTTCCCGCCCTCACCAGGAAGGCCGCCTGATGACCGCCGTCACCACCGAACAGGTCGTCTCGGCCTTCCTCACCGCGAAGAGCTTCGCGGGCGCCGCCAAGGCCCTCGGGATGCCCGAGGCGACCGTGCGGTTCCGGGTCTCCAAGGTCTCCGGACCGGTGCGGGAAAAGAGTAGTGAAGCCCGCTTCGCTACGGTTCAGGCATGGGCGGCCGAGCGCGGGCTGCTGGGATTCGAGCCCGTGCTCCCGGGGTTCAAGGTCAACCGGACCTCGGCACGCTACGACAAGGCGGGGCGCCTCGCCGGGCAGACCGTCGTCCAGACCCGCGCCCACGGCGAGCATTTCGTCGTGCCCGAGGGGCAGGTCGTGAAGGGCGTCAGCGCCTTCGTCGACGCCCTCGGCCGCGAGATCGCCCGGTGGGTGAAGACCAAGGAAGCCGGGGCTGACCCGGTCGCGTTCGCCGCCTCGCTCCGGGAGGTCATGCTAGACGTCCGCGGTGCCGCGGTGCTGGCCGATCACCCGGCCGCGCAGGACGAGGACCTCCTCACCGTCTACGTGATCCCGGACCTGCACCTCGGCATGCTGGCATGGGCGTTCGAGTGCGGGGAGAGCTACGACCTGCGCATCGCGGCCGACATGGCCCGGCGGGAGCTCGCCCGGCTGCTCGCCATGGCGCCCCCGTCCCGTCATGCCGTGATCCTGTTCCTCGGCGACTACTTCCACATGAACGACCGGCGGAACGTCACCGCGCGGTCGGGCCATACCCTCGACGGCGACGGGCGCTGGCGGAAGGTCTACGACATCGGCGCCCGCCTGGCGGTCGGCCTGTCGAAGGCCGTCGCCGAGCGGCACGAACGGGTCGAGGTCGCCTTCCTCCCGGGCAACCACGACGAGGACGCCGCGAAGACCCTGGCGGTCGCGCTCGACCTCTACTTCGAGGACCACGAGAGGGGGTGACCGTCGCCGGCGCGCCCGGGGACCACTGGTTCCGCCGCTTCGGCAAGTGCCTGCTCGGGGCGACCCACGGGCACACCATGAAGCCCCAGCAGATGGCCATGATGCTGGCCACGGACCGGGCCCGTGACTGGGGTGAGACCGACCATCGGCACATGTTCTTCGGCCACATCCACCACGAGACGGCCAAGGAGTGCGGCCCGGTCCGCGTCGAATCATTCTCGTCCCCGGCCGGGAAGGACGTCCACGCCGCGGCCGGCGGGTACCGGTCGAGCCGGGCCCTGAACGCCGTCACCTTCCACGCCGAGGACGGCGAGGTCTGCCGCCACCGGGTCAACATCAAGGGTGCCATCCAGTGACCATCACCCGCGAGACCGTCCTCCTGGCCGGCGACGAGACCGACGACGCCGTGGTCGAGGCCCTCGGGCTGCATTCGCATCCCTTTGGCGGAATGACGCTGGGCGACCTCGTGGACGAGGCGAACCAGACCCGGGGCGACCTGGAGGCGCTCATCTACGCTGTCACCGGAGGCGCCATGTCGAAGGCCCGGTGGGCCGAGGACACGGATGCCGTCGTCGAGGCGGGTGCCCCGGTCGCCATGCGCGCCTTCGTCTACGAGTACCCGTCGCTCCTCGACTGCGAACCGTTCCGGAAGGCCGTCGACGAGTGGTTCGGGCCCGAGCTCCTGGCGGACATCAAGGCGGGCCGCCGCCCGATCATCGTGGGGACCGGGCCGTGAGCCAGTCCCGCCGCATGAGCCTCGTCGAGACGCTCGCCAACACCGGCAGCGGCATGCTGCTGTCGTGGATGATCGGGCTCGTCGTCTACCCGCTGTTCGGGTTCGCCGTCGGGGGCGGGCAGGCCCTCGCCCTCACGGCGATCTTCACCGTCGTCTCGGTCGCCCGGTCCTACGCCTGGCGCCGGGCGTTCGAGCGCTTCCGGAGGTCGTGATGATGGACATTCCCGCACCTCAGCCGACGATGCCGAAGCCAACGGCGCCCCGGGATGCCACCCCCGCCGAGAACCCGAAGACCGGCGCCGGCCGGCTCAAGCCCGAGCCGCACCTGGTGTCGCCCATCGCCATGCTGTGGATCACCGCGGCGCTGGAGAACGGCGCGATCAAGTACGGGCCCTACAACTGGCGGGACACCCCCATCCCGACGAACACCTACGTCTCGGCGATGAAGCGGCACCTCGACGAGTACGCCACCGGCGTCGACCGTGCCTCCGACAGCCGGGTGCCACACCTCGCCCACATCGCGGCGGGCTGCATCATCCTGATGGACGCCGAGGCGAAGGGCACCCTGATCGACGACCGGTTCCGCATCGACGGGTTCGAGGAGGTCCTGCGCGAGGTGCAGGCGCTCAAGGCCGGGTGGGTGCAGGCTCGCTAGAGCGTTTTCGGTTTGGGCTGAGTCGGCTTGGTGGGGTTCACGCGGCGCTGGGAGGCTGATTCACTCGGCCGGTCGACAGCCGGAGTGATGCATGGGCCGCTCCTACAGCTTGGACCTGCGCGAGCGGGTGGTGACCGCGGCTGCGGCGACCTCGCGCCGTCAGGCGGCCGCCCGCTTCGGGGTCGGCCAAGCAACCGCGATCCGCTGGATGGCGGCGCTCGCCGCGACTGGGACGGTGGCCGCCCGGCCGCAGGGGCGTGCCCGCCGCTCCAAGCTCGACCCGTACGAGACGTTCCTGCGTACGCTGATCGACGAGAAGGTTGACATCACCCTGGAGGAGATGCGCGCCCGGTTGCAGGACGAGCATGGCCTCACCGTCGGGCTCGGCACGCTGTGGGCCTTCCTCGACGCGCGCGACCTAACGTACAAAAAAAGACGGCCCACGCCGCAGAGCAGGATCGGCCGGACGTGAAGGCCGCCCGGGAAGCGTGGTTCGAGAGCCAGCCCGATCTCGACCCGGACCGGCTGGTGTTCCTCGACGAGACGTGGACCGCCACCAACATGGCCCGCACCCGCGGGCGCTGTCCCCGCGGCCAGCGGCTGCGCTCCCCCGTCCCGCACGGTCATTGGAAGACCACGACCCTGGTGGCGGGCCTGCGCCTGTCCGGGATCGCCGCGCCGTTCGTGCTCGACGGGCCGATCAACCGCGACGCCTTCCAAGTCTACGTCGATCAGGTCCTGGTGCCCGAACTCGCACCCGGCGACATCGTGATCATGGACAATCTCGGCAGCCACAAAGGCCCGGCCGTGCGCGCGGCGATCGAGGCGGCGGGCGCGCGGCTCCTGTTCCTCCCGCCCTACTCGCCGGACTTCGATCCGATCGAGATGGCGTTCTCGAAGTTGAAGGCGGGGCTGCGCAAGGCCGCGGCGCGCATGCGCGAAGGGCTCTGGACCACAATCGGGCGGCTCGTCGATGCCGTTACGCCCGACGAGGTCGCAAACTTCTTCGTCGCGGCAGGATACGACCCCAATTAAACCGAAACCGCTCTAGTAGGCCTGAGGGCGACCCTGAAAAAGATCGGGAATTCTTGCGTCGGGGTGTTGTGCCTTGCCCCGTCAGCACTTGTGCGCACCACGTCAGCACGTGAGATGCCGACATCGTGCCGAGGGTATGCCGCCCAAACAGTGACGGCCGCCCCCACGACGTACAGGGCGACCGCGAAGGCGAAGTCCGAATCGCGCATGGTGCCCTCCCGGGCCGACCCCGCGACGAGACGGTAGGCGATCAGTCCCCGGACGATAGTGCACCCACGCCACGCCTCGGACACTCCGGCACCCCCTCGTCGAACTCGCCGTAGAGGTCGAGCGCTTCGGGGCGCTTGTCGTCCTGGGTGACGATGAACGAACTGCACCGTCCGTCCGGCAGGTCGAAGCGGCCGCCGAACCCCGGCAGGCGCGCCCTGGTCGACTGACCGGTCCCCACGACCCGGCGGATGACGCGGCCGGTGCGGGGATCCTCGATCCCGCACTCTACGCGGACGCGCCACGTGGCGGGGCCGGCTGGCTCGGCGTCGACGTAGCCGAACCGACGGAGCCCGCCCGGGGCCGGCTCCGTCACGGCCCAACGCCAGCCGGTGTCGAACGTCGGGAACAGGTCGCCGGCGAGGGCGGCCGAAGGACTGGCGAGAGCGAGGGCAAGGATAGCGGCGCGCATTCTAGGAGGTCCTCTCAGGACGGGTTGAGGGCCCACGCCGAACCGTCGGCCTCCAAGGCGACGACGTCGGCGCGGGTGATGATTTCGTTCGTGTCCCGGCGGCGGAAGCCGGCCTCGCTCGGCCGGTAGCCGATCCGCACCAGGTCCTCCGGACGCGGCCCGTCGGCGAGTTCCCCCGCGATCCAGGCATGCACGTCCCTGTCGCCGGATCGGACGCACCTCTGACGGGCGCTCTCGCCGGCGTGGAGGCGGCATCCCACGAGGGCCAGGGTCGGCTCGTAGGCGACGACGAGACCGCTGGCGCGGACGCTCCAAACCTTGCGGGATCTGTTCCAGTACGCCTGGACCGTCGGCATCAGAGCGAGACCAGCCGGGGCGTGCCTGCGTTGGGTAGAGGAGACAGGCACAGCGCCATCGCCTCCGCTTCCAGAGCATGCCGGAGGGCATCCTCGGGCGAGAGGCGTCCCTCGGACTGGAGGGCGATGACGCGCTCGACGCGGATGCCCATCGCGGCGGCGACGAGACCGCATGACCGGCGCGAGGACCACGCCAGCCGGATGCGGGACAGGACGATGTGGGGAGTGTCGCGCATGGTCGCCCCCCTCAATGCCGGGTGGCCCAGGGCGCCTGCAGGCGCACCTGCATGGCGACCTCGACAAGGCGACGGAGGCCGCGCAGGCTGCCCCCGGGCCAGTTCTCGGCCAGCGCTTGAAGCTCGGCCCGGTCGAGCTCCCCGTGGTCATCTGGCAGGCCCTGGCGACGGGCGATCTCGGCGGCCATGCGGCGGGCGAGGACCGTCAGGTGCTCCCGCGTCGGCAGGGGGAACTCCAGCACGACGAGCCGGTCCAAAACTTGGGGGGCGATGCCGTACAGGTTGTTCGCGGTCGCCACATGCAGCACGTGGCTGATGTCCACCTCGGCCTCGACGTAGGGGTCGCGGTAGCGCGCCGAGTTGGCCGGCTCCAGGAACGATGTCAGCGCGTCGCGCAGCGTCCCGCCCGAGCCCTGGCGTTGGCCGCCGGCGCGGTTCACTTCGTCCCAGAGGATGACCGGATTCGCGTAGCCGGCAGTCATCGAGGCCCGCAGGGGCAGGCTCACCTCGCCGCTCGCCCACCGCCGAGGAGTCCCCGCAGCCGCGTTGTCCGCCGAGCCGTCACAGGCGTACCGCTCGACGTGCAGGCCGTGGCGCCGGAAGAAGGCGTCCACCGCTGTCGTCTTGCCCCCGCCCGGGTCGCCCAGGGCGAGGATCGGCGGCAGGGCCCAATGCTCCCGGGTGTCCTGGAGCGCGACGAGGCGCTCGAAGAACCGGCGGGCGTGCGGGGCCTCGGCGGCGGCCTCCTCGACGAGGGCGTGCCGGTCGGACGGGAACTCATAACGCGGGAGCCTCCGCCCGAGGATGCCCCCGAGATCCTTCGCGGCGTCCGTATTGGACTGGCCCTTCGCGCCGCCCCCGATGCGGGGCACGACGACGACGCCCGGCCCAGCCTCGGGCTCAGGGGCGGACTGCTCGGCTTCCGCCTCGGCGGCCTCCCTGCGGATGCGGGCGATGGTCGCGACGGGCTCCGGCCGGGCGGGCGCCGTGCGTTCCGCGACGGCCTCGGCCACGGCGTCCCGGATCTGGCCACGCGCCAGGAGGGCGGCATCGGCGATGGCCTGCATGCCGGTCTCGCGCCAGTGGCCCAGGACGTCGAGCAGCCGCGTCCCAGGAATATGCCGCGGGGCGAAGCTGCACTCGTCGTGAGTGATGCCGAATGCAGTCGCGTACAGTTGGAGCAGCCCGGCGTCCGGCTTGGCGCGCCTGGCGTAGCGCCACACGACGTCCGGCATCATCTGGTGCGCAGCCCGGTTGCCCAGCATCGAGAGCAGGGTCGTCTGCCGGTCGTGCAGTTCGTCGAGCGGGCTCGGCAAATTGTACAGACGTTCGAGTTCGACGTCGTCGGCCGGACGTCCGTCGAGCAGGCGCCCGAGCTCTCCCCATGAATGGGAGAGCTGCTCCTGGAACACCTCGGGATCGGGCCCGGCGTTGGAACCCTTGCGGTCGAGCACTCGCGCGGCCGCGGTCCACAGGCCGTCGAGGATCTCGACCATCGGCCATGAATTGCCGAGGTCCTCCCACAGCGCCTTCCGGTCGCCGAGCATCAGGTTCGGCCACGTATGTGCGAGATGCGCGTAGAGGTCGCGATAGGCGGAGCCGCCATATGGCGTCGTCCCGCAGAGGATTTCACGCAGCGTCGGGGGTGTCCCGAGAACGGGCTGTCTGGTCATGTCGGTACGTCCGGGTCGGCGCGAGCGGCATGGGCCTCTCAGCGCTAGGGAGCCCCGCTTCTAGCAGGGCGAACCCACGAAAGAGTACATGGGCGACCCTCACTTGTCTGTATCCCCGTCGGGCTTCGTCACGCGGCCGCCACGGACCCGGCGGAGCCCTGCCAAGGCGTTGAGTGCACCCTGCTCGGCGTCGTCCAGCCGGTCTGCGGGATGGTCGCGGTCCGAGCAGCGGTCGGCGTACCAGGCCAGGGCGTGTGCGAGCCGTCCGATCCCCTCGGCGTCGTCATGGCACGAAAGGGCGCCGAGCTCCTGCAGGATGGCCGGATGCAGCCCGTTCCGCGCAAGGCGGTCGCGCTGCAGGCTTCGCCGGTTGATGCCGAATGCCTCCGCCATGGCGTAGCTCCACCCCTCAGGCCACAGCCTGGACGCGGCCTCCTCGACCGCTTGCGCCAGCCCGGTATTGACGTCGGCGGGATCGAGCGGCGTGGCGAGGCCGTCCTCGACGCGATGGGGGCGCCGGTCGGCATCGTAGGCCAGCACGGCGCCGGCATCGAGGAAGCCGACCGCGACCATCCCGTCGGGGATCTCGAAGGCGTCAGGGTCGACATGGGCGAGGCGGATCATGCCGCCGGCATAGCATCGCCCACGGTGCCCCCGGAATGGAAAAGGGCCCGCCGGTTCGGCGAGCCCTTTTTCGGTGTTCGGTTGCCCTCCCGAAGCCGGGAGGAGGAAGCGTCGGTGTTGTCCATGCCGTCGGCGAGTAGTTTGCCCTCCCAGGGGGGAGGAAACGCACTGTATCCGACTGCCACTTCGAATGCTGGTTCGCCCTCCCACCGGGAGGGACGGTCTCGTTCTCAGTCCCGTTGATACCGCCTGTTTTGCCCTCCCGACGGGAGGAAACATCGAGGCTGCTATCCACGTCGCCCATGCAGGCATGCCCCCGCCAAGGCGAGGACCGACTCAATCCAAGACCGGAAACCCTCGTCGAGTCAAGCGCCCCATGGCCGGATCGGCAATGCGGGGGCACGATCCCTGTGGGAAGGGATCACGACATGCTCAGGGACCACGAGTTGGATAGCCTCGCGCGCGCCGTCGCGGCGCTGGATGGCGAGGATGCCGGGCGGCTGGACGAGGCTGTCCGGACCCTCTGGGAAAAGAAGGCCGCCACGGAGCGGGACCGCATCGCCAAGCTGCAGGCGATGGACGACGATGCCGTCATCGACGAGGTCATCAGGGAGAGCGTCGATTAGCCGGAGCGATGGGAAAGCGACGTCGCCCTGAAGGTCCTGCGCGACGCCGGGTTTGTCCGAGCCGACCTCGCACGCCTGCGGTCTGCGCATGCCACCACCGAGGAGATCCTCCGGCGGGTCGTCGCGCTGATCCCGAAGTTCGAATGCCCCGAGGGTCATGACTACGCGACGCTGAACCGGCTGATCATGGACGCGGCCACCAACCTGTCCGCCGTCGAGATCAGAAAGGCCTGACCATGCGCCTCCACTGGAACCGCGTCCGCCGCGCCCGCGGGCTGACCATGCCGCTGCCCCCGACACCCCGGAGGCGTCCCCTCGGCCCGCCGGTGCTGTTCGTCATCGACGGCCACCGCATCCGCATGCGCTCGGAAGCCGAGGCGGCCTACGGTTCGTGGGAGTCATTCCTCGCCCGCGTCGCCGAGGTCGGTCTCCGGGTGGTTGAGGACTGCACCGACCTGCAGTCGCCCTACCTGTTCTTCGCCGAGGTGGCCCGCATCGTACCGGTTGCGGAGCGCACCGACCTGTATCGGGATCACCTGCGCCGCGTTCAGGCTCTCCGGGCCGTGCGCGATCAGCGCCGCGGCGAAGGCTTTAGGCGGATGGCGGAGGCCCGTACCGCGGTCGCGCCGCAGGTCGCCCGGCCGCCCTCTGTCCTCTCCCGCCTGTTCCGGAGGGCTGCCTGACATGGCCACCGAGACCACCGAACAGACCGTCGCGCGCCTCTACGCCAGGATGACGCCCGGGCAGATCGCGGCCCACGAGGACTGGGTCCGCCGCTTCAACGCGTCCGACGCCGGGAAGGCGGCCGCCGCTGCCCGGGAGGCCGACCGTGTCCGCCAAGCGGCAGCGGCCGCGATCCGCGTGCTGTCCGACCAGGAGGTCCTCGCCGAGGCGGTCGCCATCGTCCAGCGCGGGGACGGCCTCGACGCTGCGCTCGATTACCTGATCGGAGCCGGCTTCCAGAGGGGTGACTGATCATGGCCGCCAGCTTCAAGCGCCGTTCGGAGGGGGTGTACCTCCGGCCCGCCGGTTCGACTGGATTGTTCGAGGTGAGCCTCAACGACATCCTCCCCAAGGACCGCGCCGAGCGCCCGCCCATTACGGTCGAAGACCTCAACGTGACCTTCACGGCCACGTGCACGATGTCGCCCGAGACCCGGAACGCCCTGGAGCGGATGTGCTGCGAGGCGGGGCTGGAACGCCTGTCCGAGATCGAGGACCTGCTGGCCGGTGACCTGAGCGGGCAGAAAGAGCGGCACCGGGTGACCCTGCTGCTGGCCCAGTTCGCAGACTACGAAGTCGGGGACAGGCTGGAGATCCTCCCGACGAACCTGTCCGCCGCGCAAGCTTTCGCGAGGCGCGTCATGCCCGGGTGCCGACTCGGCCTGTGCAGGGAACTTCACGCCGTCCTGTTCGATCCTCCGAGAGACGGGACTAGGCTGGCCGACCACGAGCGCGAAGCGCGGTGGCTGGAGTCCGTCGTCCCGGTCGTGGGAGCTGACCCGGAGGCGGTCGCCCTGCTCAAGGTCATCGCGAAGGTGATCACCGCCATCGTGCGGGGCGACCTTGCCAGACTGCCGCCGGAGCCACCGGCGCCGCCCAAGCGGACCCGCGATGCCGACTTGCCGGTCGTGGGGTCCTTCCATGGCTGAGATCGACCGCATCCGCGCGGCCGCGGAGCGCGCCATCGCCGCCATGCAGGCCCATCGCGACGCCGGGCCGTCCATCATGGGAGAGACGCCCTTGATCACCTTCCACAACTCGCCACCGGAGCCGGCCCGCCCGTCCTGGCGTGAGAAGACCGAGCTCGACAAGGCGGTCGCCTACGAGGCGATCCGCGGCCGCCTCCCCGACGTGTGGACGCTCCTCGACATCGTGGAGAGCGCCAACCCGCCCGACTACCTCGAAGACGAGTACAGCAACGTGACCTTCGGGGCGCGCGACGGGTGGTCGGTGACGTTCTTCTACGACTGCGGAGAGCTCGACTACATCGACAACATCATCACCCCGGACAACCTCGTCATCGAGCCGTGGGAGTGGCCCGCCGGCGCGCCGGGCCGCCAGGTGCTAATGAATTGGCGCAGCGTCGGCTGCCAGGCGCGCCTCATGGCATTCCGGGACGAGTACCCCGCCCGGACTATCGACTGCACCGACCTACAAGGCGACCTCTCCGTAGACGAGGACGAGAAGGACGGCATCACGTTCGGCCGCATCGACCTGATCGGAGGCTACCTCGACTGGGATGCCTCGGTCGTTCGTCGCACGTCGGTTCCGGCGAAGGAGGCTGCATGACCGAGCCCTGGAAGGACCGCATCTTCACCAACGCGGGGCCCCTGCCGCTTCGGTCGGAGAACCCGGACGACGGCTACACCGTGGAGGACCTCGTTCCGCATGGTTGGGCGCCCGGCGAGTACGTCGGCCCCTGCCGGGAATGCAGCGAGGTCTTCGTGGCCGCGAAGCGCTCCCGGCGATGCCGTCCCTGCGCGGTGAAGTCCCTGGAGGCCTATCGCAACCGCCCGACCTGGCAGAGCGGCCATAAGGGCATCCCGACCGACCGGCCGGTGTGGGCCTACTTCTTCGACAGCGGCGGCGAGGACGAGCACGTCACGCTGCTGCGCGGTGTCTCGGAAGTGGATGGCGAGGTGTTCAGCGCCGAGTGCAATCCCGACGGTGACGAGTGGCCTAGGTTCGGCCACGTCGTCTGCTGGATCGATTTCGAGGAGCGCCCGTCGCTGTCTGTCGAGGCAGTCGATGCCATCGTGGTCGCCCTGTCCGAGGCGGGCATCCACTGGTCCTGCGGCGACCACATCGTCGAGGACTGGCTGCACCGCGAGGCGCTGCGGGCGGTCGTCGACGGGCACCGGGACGCCCCGGCCATCGCGGCGGCCGCGCTCAAGAGCCGCGAGCTCAAGTTCTCCCGATACTACGGCTGAGGGATACGGCCATGTTCGCATCGAAGGTCGAAGCCGCCGCCATCGCTTGGCGCCAGGCCCGAATGAAGGCCTGCTCGGCACCGGTCGAGGGGTTCGTAAAGGACAAGAAGGGCGACAGCATCGCGGTGCCGAACCCATCGGTCTGGACTGATCTCGGCGCCGCTGAGACCGCCCTGAGCGAGGCGGTGAAGGCCCATCTTGACGAGGCGGCCGAGCTTGCCCAGCTAGCGGCGCGGCCCAAGCTGTTCGTCATTCATGGCTACCGCTTCCACGGCAGACACTCCGAGGAAGCATGTACCGTGGAGGAGGCCATCCAGGCCGCGCGCTGGGCAGTCGAGGAGAACACTTGGCGCCCGGTTGAGATCAGAACCGTCGCCGGCGAGCTCGTCCTCGGCGGGAGCGCATTCCAGGAGCGCATCTGGGCGGATGAGGTCTCGGCATGACCGAGGGCGAGCGCAACCAACTCCTCAACCGTGTCTTCGCCGTCATTCGGGACCGCGCCGCAGAGCTTCGGAAGGCGAGCGACTTCTACGAGAGCTCGTATGTCGCCGGCGAGATCGCGAGGCTGCCTGGGTACATCGTGCCCCGGGTGGATGCCGGGCTCACCCTGGACCCAGTCGTCATCTCCCATGAGGAGTTCATGGCCCTCTGGAACGGCCTGCGCTGGCGGGACACCGAGGTGCCAGGCTTCGACTGGCTGGACCTCCTGAAAGCGCGCGTGGACGCTCAGCAGCCCGAGGACGAGGAATGACCGTCACCGCCCACTCCACAGGCCACATGCTGGCGCAGGCTTTGGCGTCCGAGCCGGAGGCAAGGGTCGACCTCCCGTACCCACTACTGCTGCTCCTCGCCCGCCAGGCCGTGGCTGCGGGCCTCTGGGCGCCGCCGGCCGGCGTCCCGGTCGAGGAGGCGCTCGACATCTTCGCCGGCGGGCTGCGCGTCCGAACCGAGGGCGATGCCTTCATCTCCGGCGATGCGGACGTCGAGGAGGTCACCATCCATCCGGCCGGCACCTACACGTCGAGGCTGACATGACCGATTCGACCCTCTGCCGCCAGGCCGTCCTTTCGCACATGGTGGCGCCCCGCCTCGCGCGCCTGGAGAGCCCGGTCACGACCGTGGACCGGGTCACGAACACGATGGTCGGCCTGATGCAGGCGGAGATCCGGGAGCGGCGCCAGGTCCTCGGCGACGGCGCCTTCGTGGCCTGCATGATCGAGGAGATCGCCGCCCGGGTCGTGGCGCTCGCGGACATGTCGGCCGAGCGCGCTTAGCCTGACCGCGCGCCGTTGCGCGAAGGGGCCTGTTCCGGGCTTGCCGCCCAAAGACCGCCCAAGGCCGGATTTTCGAGGGAATTCTTGGTGGGCGCACTAGGGTTCGAACCTAGGACCCGCTGATTAAGAGTCAGCTGCTCTACCAACTGAGCTATGCGCCCGATCGCTTCTGCGACCGCCCGGTGGCCACCAAGTCCGTCCGGGGTGGCGGGCTGATACCAACGCGGCCGGGGCCTGTCCACCCCCGGCCGCCGCTTTTTCTCATTCCGCCGCCGCATGCTGTGCATGCACGCGCACGGAATGGGCCGACAGCTTGTTCAGCGCCGACAGATACGCCTTCGCCGACGCCACGAGCGTGTCCGGGTCGGCGCCGCGCGCGGTGACGCTGCGCTCGCCGTCCCGCAGCCGCACCGAGACCTCCGCCTGCGCGTCCGTCCCGCCGGTCACGGCATGGACCTGATAGAGTTCCAGCTGCGCCTGATGCGGGACCAGCGCCGAGATCGCGTTGAACACCGCGTCCACCGGCCCGTTGCCGTCCGCCTCCTCGATCCGCGTGCCGGTCTCGTCGGCGATCCGCAGCGTGGCGCGCTGCGGTCCGCGGGTGCCGGCGATCACCGACAGGGAGACCAGCCGGATCCGGTCATGGGCCGTGGCGAGGTTCTCGTCGACGAGCGCCTCGATGTCCTCGTCGTAGACGTGCTTCTTCCGGTCGGCCAAGGCCTTGAACCGGTCGAAGGCGTCCTGGAACTGGTTGTCCGACAGGTGCAGGCCGAGATCCTCCAGCTTGGAGCGGAACGCCGCCCGGCCCGAGTGCTTGCCCATCACCAGGGAGGTCTTGGTCAGCCCCACGGAGGCCGGCGTCATGATCTCGTAGGTCTCGGCGTTCTTCAGCATGCCGTCCTGGTGAATGCCGCTCTCGTGCGCGAAGGCGTTGCGGCCGACGATCGCCTTGTTGAACTGCACCGGGAAGTTAGTAGCGTGGCTCACGAGCTTGGAGGCGCGGGTCAGCATCGTCGACTCGACGCCGGTCTCGTAGGGCAGCACGTCGGCGCGGGTGCGCAGCGCCATCACGATCTCCTCGAGCGCCGCGTTGCCGGCCCGCTCGCCGATGCCGTTGATCGTGCACTCGACCTGCCGGGCGCCACCCTCGATGCCCGCCAGGGAATTGGCGATCGCGAGGCCCAGATCGTTGTGGCAGTGTACCGAGAACACGGCCCTGTCGGCATTCGGCACGCGCGCGCGGACGTTCGCGAACATGTCGCGGTACTCCGACGGCGTGGCGTAGCCGACTGTATCGGGCAGGTTGATGGTCGTGGCGCCGGCCTTGATCGCCGCCTCGACGCAGCGGCACAGGTAGTCGAGCGGCGTGCGGGTCGCGTCCATGGCCGACCACTCCACGTCCTCGACGAGGTCGCGGGCCTGGGCCACGGTCTTGAGGATGATCTCGACGACCTCGTCCTGGCTCTTGCGCATCTGGTGCGCGAGATGGATCGGCGAGGTGGACACGAAGGTGTGGATCCGCGCGCGCTTGGCGTGGCGCACGGCCTCGCCGGCCCGGGCGATGTCGGCGGGGATCGCGCGGGCGAGTCCGGCGATTGTCGCGCGCTTGGTCCTCCGGGCGATCTCCGAGACCGCCTCGAAATCGCCGTTCGACGCGATGGGGAACCCGGCCTCGATGATGTCGACGCCCATCGTGTCGAGCAACTCGGCGACCGCGAGCTTCTCGTCGAAGGTCATGGTGGCGCCGGGGCACTGCTCGCCGTCGCGGAGCGTCGTGTCGAAGATCAGGATCCGGTCGCGGGCGGAAGCGGTGCTGGTCGTAGTCATGGCATTACCCTGTCGCGGGCCGCCCGGCACGTGATGGCGCGGCGCGGCGTGGTGCCCTCGCGGGCGGAATCGCGAATGAAAGAACTCCCCTGAAGGCCCAGGCGCGCGCCCGGACGGCCCTCAGGGGCGGGTAAGCAGAAGCGGAAGAAGGAGCCCGGAGCGGCGCGCACGGGACCGCAGCGCCGTAGAGGCGGCGCGGGCGGTCTCGATCGCTGAGCCGGCTCTGGCCAAGGCTCGTCTCTCCTGTCGGCGACCCGCGCGGGACGTTCTCACGGCGCGGTGCCGCCCGTAGGTATCCCCGGATCGACCGGAACACAAGCGAGGCCGACGTGTCCGGAGGCGCCGGCCGGGACGGGCGCGGCCGGCGCCTCCGCGAGGATCGCCGCCGCGAGATCGTCGTAGAACAGCATCTGCCCGGCGGCCCAGACCTCGAACTCCGCCAGCAGCGTCGGGTCGAAGGCGGTCAGGTGGCCGCCGGCGATCCGGATCCATCCCGCGGCCTCGGCCTCGCCGAGCAGGTTGCCGACATGGGCCCGCGACACGTCCAGCCGCTCGGCGAGGCTGCGCAGGCTGAGCGACACCGCCGCCGGCGCGCCGGGCACCGTGGCGGCATAGTGGGCCCCGACCAGGGCCGTGAGCAGCGGGTAGCCGCAGTCCCGTCCGGCGAAATGGAGCACCCGCGGGAACGGCGCGATGAGCGTGCCGTGCCGCAGCACGTGGGCGGCCGAAAGGCGGACCAGCTCCCCGAGCCGGTCGGGGCCGTCGAGCATCCTGGCGCGGCCCGGGTCGCGACGGGTCACCGCGTCCATGGCGGCGACGAACAGGCGCCCGCTCCGCGCGATCTCGGTCACCAGGGCCGGCGCCGCCTGCAGGCATTTCACGCGCCCGTCGCCCCGATCCGCCACCGCGGTGACGAATCGCCCGGCCTTCAGGGCCGACACGAAGCCGGCCGTCTGCCTCGGGCTCGATCCCACCATCGCCTGGAGGACAGTCAGGGTGGGGCGGGGACCGCCGTGGTGCCGCCACGCGTAGTCGTTGTGGATCAGCATGAACGAGACCACGTAGCGCCCGATCTGATTGAGCAGCTTGTGGCTCGGCCAAACAATCTGCGCCGGTTCGATCATGCCCTGGCAGTAACCGGCGACCGCCAGGCGGAAATCGCGCTCGGATCGAAGCAGAGCGATCCGCGCCCGGAAATGATCGTCCAACATCCGCGCCCCGACTCAGCCGGATCCGGCCGAAGGGATGCCGCGCGCCCGGCCTTCGGTCCAGGACTTCCTGCAAAGTTTGGACTCGGTGGTGAAGAACGCGCCGGGATACGACTCGCAGTGCTTGTCTCAGCGCTGCCGGAGCGAGCGGTCCGCCGGGCCTGGCCGGCGTCAGATGCGAAGGGGACCGTCCACCGTGTGCGATCTGCATCGACCCTCTCTCTCCCGGCGCGGCCTGCTGGCCGCGGCCGGTACCGTGATGGGGGCTTCCGCCGGGATCCGGCGGGCCGAGGCGGCCCCCGACGGCGCGCGATCGAACGCCATCACGCCCGAGGCGGCCCTCACGCGGCTGCGCGACGGCAACGGCCGCTACGTCGCCAACACGTCGACGAACCGGGACTTCTCGGCCGGTCGCGCCGCGCGAGCCGCGGCGCAGTATCCGATCGCGTGTATCGTCGGCTGCGCCGATGCCCGGGTCGCCCCGGATTTCATCTTCGACCAGGGACCGGGCGATCTGTTCGTCGTCCGCGTCGCCGGCAACTTCGTCACCACCGACGGTCTCGCCAGCCTCGAATACGGCGTGTCGGTCCTGGGCGCGCCGCTGATCCTCGTCCTCGGCCATTCCGATTGCGGGGCCGTGAAGGCGACGATCGACGTCATGAAGACCGACGCGTCGCTCCCCGGTCATCTCCCCGTGCTGATCGAGGCGATTCGTCCGGCGGTGGATCTGGCCGAAAAGGCGCGTGCGCAGGATCCCCTCGCAGAGGCCATCGCCCAGAATGTCCGGCACAGCGTCCGGCGCCTCGAGCAGGCCGGCCCCATCATCGCGGAGGCCGTCGCCGCCGAGCGGGTGAAGGTCGTGGGCGGCTTCTACGACATCGGCACCGGCCGGGTCGTGATCCTCTGACCGCGGTGCCCGATCCGTCCCGGCCTGCGGGCCGGCGCTTCGCCGAAGCTTGCCAATGACGGTGCAGCCTCGATAAAGCCCGCCGGCACGTCGAGACCGAACCCGCGAGACCGTCATGGCCAGCTACAAGCTCCTGCTCCTCCCCGGCGACGGGATCGGCCCGGAGGTCGCCGGCGGTATGCAGGTGGTGCTCGACACCCTCAAGGAGACCGGTCTCGCGACCTTCGAGACCGAGACCGACCTCGTCGGCGGCAGCGCCCTCGACGCGCACGGCGTCCCGCTCGCGGACGCGACGTTGCAGCGCGCGAGGGACGCGGACGCCATCCTGCTCGGCGCGGTCGGCGGACCGAAATGGGCCGGTGTCGCCTACGAGAACCGCCCCGAAGCCGGCCTGCTGCGCCTGCGCAAGGAACTCGACCTCTTCGCCAACCTGCGCCCGGCGATCTGCTACCCGGCACTGGCCGAGGCCTCGGCGCTGAAGCGCGAGCTGGTCGAGGGACTCGACATCATGATCGTGCGGGAGCTCACCGGCGGCGTCTATTTCGGCGAGCCGAAGGAGATCACCACGCTGGAGGACGGCTCCAAGCGGGCGGTCGACACCCAGGTCTACACGACGGCGGAGATCGAGCGGATCGCCCACGTGGCCTTCGACCTCGCGGGCAAGCGCTCGGGCCGGGTCGCCTCGGCCGAGAAGCACAACGTGATGAAGTCGGGCGTTCTCTGGAAGGAGGTCGTCACCAAGGTGCACGCCGAGCACTACGCCGACCTGCAGCTCGAGCACATCCTCGCCGACAACTGCGCCATGCAGCTGGTGCGCCGGCCCAAGCAGTTCGACGTGCTGGTGACCGACAACCTGTTCGGCGACGTGCTCTCCGATATCGCCGCCATGCTCACCGGCTCGCTGGGCATGCTGCCGTCGGCTTCCCTCGGCGCGGTCGACGCGAGCGGCCTGCGCCGCGCGCTATACGAGCCGGTCCACGGCTCGGCGCCCGACATCGCCGGCCAGGACAAGGCCAACCCGATCGCCATGATCGGCTCGCTCGCCATGTGCCTGCGCTACTCCTTCGGCCTCGGCGACGCGGCCGACGCCCTCGACGGCGCCATCACCGACGCCCTCGCGGGCGGCGCGCGCACCGCCGACATCGCCGGCGAGGGCACGAACCCGATGGGCACGCGCGCCATGGCCAGCGCGGTGGCGGACGCGCTCCGCACCCGGGTCGGCTGAGACACGTCTTCGGCGCGTCGCAGCACCGGGGTCGGTCCCCAGCCGCGTGTTTCGACGCATGGCGGTCGGGCGCGACCTTCGCTATGACGCGCCCATCGAGGATTGGGAGCGTCATGAAGGCCGGAGACGGGGCGTCTGAGCGCGCGAGCGCGGATTTCGGCTTCGAGCGCGTGGCGCTCGACGAGAAGCAGGGGCGCGTCGACAGCGTCTTCCACTCGGTCGCCCGCCGCTACGACATCATGAACGACCTGATGTCGGCGGGCCTGCACCGGGCCTGGAAGGCGCAGCTCGTCTCGATGCTGCGGCCGCCGCAGAACCGCGCCTTCGCGCATCTCGACGTCGCCGGCGGCACCGGCGACGTGGCCTTCCGGGTGCTGGCCGCGGGCGGTCCGCGCACCCGAGTCACCGTCCTCGACATCAACGAGTCGATGCTGCGGGTCGGCGCCGAGCGGGCGCGGGAGCGCAAGGTCGACGAGGCCGGCGACCGGATCGCCTTCGTGACCGGGAACGCCGAGGCGCTGCCGCTGCCGGACGCCTCCTACGACGCCTACACGATCGCCTTCGGCATCCGGAACGTGCCGCGGATCGAGACGGCCCTTGCCGAGGCGCGGCGGGTGCTGAAGCCCGGTGGGCGCTTCCTCTGCCTGGAATTCTCGGCCGTCGACATCCCGCTGCTCGACCGCATCTACGACGCCTACTCGTTCAACGTGATCCCGCGCATCGGCGCCCGGGTGGCCGGGGACGCCGAGTCCTACCGCTACCTCGTGGAGTCGATCCGGAAGTTCCCGACCCGCGGCGCCTTCGCGGGCATGATCGAGCGCGCGGGCTTCCGGCACGTCACCGACCGGGCGCTCACGGGCGGGATCGTGGCGATCCATTCGGGCTGGAAGGTCTCTTGACCGCCGCCGCGCGCGACGGGAGCCAGCACCGGTGATCAGCGCCGCCGTCAACCTGTTTCGCGGCGCGCGGGTCGGCTTCGTGCTGGCCCGCGAGGGCGCCCTCGCCCTCGTCGACCCCTCTGAGCTGCCCCCGCACCTGCGCCTCGCCCTGCGGATCGGCCGCTCCCTCGAGCGGCCCGGCCTCGACGACGGGGCGGCCCGGCTCTCTGCGGCGATGACGCGCCTAGGCCCGTCCTACGTGAAATTCGGCCAGTTCCTGGCGACGCGGCCCGACATCGTCGGCATGCGCGCGGCCTTCGACTTGGAGAAACTGCAGGACCGGGTGCCGCCCTTCCCGCAGGCGGTCGCGCTTCGCACCGTCGAGGCCGCCCTCGGCAAGCCCGTGAGCGCCCTGTTCGTATCGTTCAGCGAGCCGATCGCCGCCGCCTCGATCGCGCAGGTCCACAAGGCGATCGTGCAGGATCCCGACGGCACGCAGCGCGCCCTCGCCGTGAAGGTGATGCGGCCTGGCGTCCGCGAGCGCTTCATGCGCGACCTCGAGGTCATGCGCTTCATGGCGCGGGTGGTGAACGCCCTGTCGCCGCAGGCGGAGCGGCTGCGCCCGCGCGAGGTGGTGGAGATCCTCGCGCGCTCGGTGCTGATGGAGATGGATTTCCGCCTGGAGGCGGCGGCCGCCTCCGAGCTCGCCGAGAACACCAAGGACGATCCGGACTTCCGTGTGCCGAGGCCGGAATGGGAGCTGACCGCCCGCGAGGTGTTGTCGGCCGAGTGGATCGAGGGGACCCGCCTGCACAGCGCCGCGGAGCTCGCCGCCCGGGGGCACGATCCGCAGACGATCGGCCGGACCGTCATCCAGAGCTTCCTGCGGCACGCGATCCGCGACGGCTTCTTCCATGCGGACATGCACCAGGGGAACCTGCTGGTCGATGCCGAGGGCCGGCTGGTCGCGGTCGATTTCGGCATCATGGGCCGCCTCGGCCCGAACGAGCGCCGGTTTCTCGCCGAGATCCTGCTGGGCTTCATCCTGCGCGATTACCGCCGGGTGGCGAAGGTCCATTTCGAGGCGGGCTACGTGCCGGCCCACCACTCCGTGGAGGATTTCGCGCAGGCGATCCGCGCCATCGGCGAGCCGATCCACCAGCGCCGGGCCGACGAGATCTCGATGGCCAAGGTCCTGACCCTGCTGTTCGACGTCACGGCCCTGTTCGACATGAGCACCCGCACCGAGCTGGTGATGCTCCAGAAGACCATGGTGGTGGTGGAGGGCGTCGCCCGCTCCCTCGACCCGCGCCTCGATATGTGGACCACGGCCGAGCCGGTCGTGCGCGCCTGGATCGCCCGCAACATGGGGCCGGTCGGCCGGGCGCAGAGCGGCCTGGACGCCCTCAAGGTCGTGTCCGACGTCGTCGGCGACATCCCGGACCTTGCCATGCGGTTGAAGCGCGTGCTGGTCCGCCTCGACGAGGCCGGCACCGGCGATGCCCGTCGGCTGGAGCGCTTCGCCCGCAACGAACGCTACCGCGCGATCTGGTCGACGCTGGCCCTTTGGGGCATCGCCGTCGGCGCGCTGATACTGGCGTTCCGGGGTCTCTGACGCGGCACCATCCCCGATCCGGGACCGGGACCGCGCGTCGTCCGCGGGCGCTCAGCCGGGCTCGGGTCCCTGGGCGGGCGCGTCCTCTGTCGCGGGGACCAGGGCACGCAGCTCGCGGGCCAGCTCCTTGAGCCCGGTCGAGCCCTTGGCGAGCACCCTGTCGGCCTGACCGGCCAGACGGCGCCGGTCCTCGGCCGTGATGTCCTTGGCGGTGAGCACCACCACCGGCACGTCGCGGCTGTCAGGCCGGGCCCGCAGCGCCCGCAGGAACGCGAATCCGTCCATCTCGGGCATCATCAGGTCGAGCAGGATGAGGGATGGGCGCTCCGTCTCCAGGGCTGCCAGAGCGCGCAGGCCGTTCTCGGCCTCGCGGACCGGGAAGCCCTCGCGCGCGAGATAGGCGCAGACGTGCTCGCGGACGTCGGCCTCGTCCTCGACGACGAGGATCGCGCCGTCACCCGAGGCGAGGCGGAAGCGGTCGACGATCTGGCGCAGGCTCCCCCAGTCGATCGGCTTCTGCACGTAGTCGGTGGCGCCGAGGGAGAAGGCGAGGTTCTGCTCGTCCAGGACCGTCACCATCACGATCGGCGTCGCGCCGATCTCGGGATCGGCCCGGATGGCCCGCAGCACCGCCCATCCGTCCATCTGCGGCATGGTGACGTCGAGGAGCACGGCCCGCGGATGCAGGCTGCGAGCGAGATCGAGTCCGCGCCGCCCGTCCTCGGCGACCGTCACCGAGAAGCCCTCGCGCTCCAGGAAGCGCGCCAGCAGATCGCGGGTCGCGGCGTCGTCGTCGACCACCAGGATCGTCCCGCGGTCGCCGTCTCCCGATGCGGCCGGGTCCGCGTCCTCGGCCGCGGCGGCCTCGAAACGGTCCGGCAGCGTCAGCGTGAAGGTGGTGCCCTGCCCCTCGCGGCTGTCCACGGTGATCGAGCCGCCCAGCATCTCGGCGAAGGCCCGGGTGATCGCGAGGCCGAGCCCGGTGCCGCCGAACCGGCGCGTCGTGGAGGCGTCGGCCTGGGTGAACCGCTCGAACAGCTTGCCGACCTGCTCCCGCGTCATGCCGATGCCGGTGTCGGCCACGCAGAAGCGCAGCGCACCGTCCGCCCGGGCGACCGCCAGGGTGATCCGGCCATCCTCGGTGAACTTCGCGGCGTTGCTCAGGAGATTGATCAGGCACTGCCGCAGCTTGGTCACGTCGGTATGCGCGCTGCCCAGGCCCGGCTCCAGCTCCAGCGCCAGGGTGTTGCCCTTCTTGGCGACGAGACCCTCGACCGTGACCGCGACCTCCTGCACCACGGCGGCGACCTCGAAATCCTCCGCGTAGATCTCGACCCGGTCGGCCTCGATCTTCGAGATGTCGAGCACGTCGTTGATCAGGCCGAGGAGGTGGCGGGCGTTGGTCTCGATCTTCTTCATGTCGGTGACGAGATCGGCCTCGCCGATATCCTCCAGCTCCTCCTGCACCATCTCGGAATAGCCGATCACCGCCGAGAGCGGGGTGCGCAGCTCGTGGCTCATATTGGCCAGGAACTGGCTCTTGGCCGCGTTGGCGGCCTCGGCCGCCGCGCGCGCCGCCTCGATCGCGGCCTCGGCCTCCTTGCGCTCCGTGATGTCCGTGTGGGTCCCGACCCACTCCCGCAGGGTGCCGTCGGGTTCGAGGATCGGGACGGCGCGCACGCTCATGTGCCGGTAGGTCCCGGAGGCGGCGCGGATCCGGTGCTCGGTGGCGTAGGGTTCCAGGCTGGTGACAGCGCGGGTCCACGCGGCGCGGGTATGCGCACGGTCCTCCGGGTGGACCGCGTCAAGGAAGCCGAGCCCCGCGTAGGCGGCCTCGTCCTGGCCGGTGAAGCGGGTCCAGGCCGTCTGGCGGCGATGGAGGCTCCCTTCCGGGTTGGCGGTCCAGACGATGGCGGCGCTCGCCTCGATCAGCGAGCGGAAGCGCTCCTCGCTCCGGCGCAGCCGGGCCTCCGCGAGGTGGCGGATGGTCTCGTCGACCACCACGAGGCCGACGCCCTCGACGCTCTGGTCGGCCGCCGCGCTCTCCTCGCCCCGGAGCGGATAGAAGCTCATCGAGAAATGCCGCACGCCGCCCGGCGCCGAGGGGGTCGGCACCGCCACCGGCACGTTCGGCGAGACCAGGCCTTCCGTCAGGGCCGCGGCCAGCTTCGGGGCCAGCTCCTCCCGCAGAGTCGGGAGCATGGCCCAGATCGGCGCGCCGAGATCGGCCCCGAAGCCGCGCACGCTCATGGTGGCGAGCGCCCGGTTCATGTGCCGGATCTTCAGGTCACGGTCGAGGAAGCCGAGCCCCACCGGCGCGTTGGCCAGCACCCCGTCGAGGAGGCGGGACATCCGCAGGGATTCCTGCCGTCGCACCAGGGCGAGGCGCGCCAGCAGCACGATCGCTCCGAGGGCCGCCGCCGCGGAGAGGAGGAACAGAAGGAGTCCGCGCCACGCTTCGCGCGCCTGGATGGTCGCGAGCTGCTCCAGGGTCGCGGCCTGCCGGGCCGCCGACTCGGCGCGGATCGCGTCCATCAGCTGCTTGCCCTCGCCGGTGCGGACGAGGTCGATGGCGGCGTCGAAGCCCCGGTTCCGCCGCGCCTCCACCACCCGGGCGGCGAAGTCGCGCTTCTGCGCGATCAGCCCGGCGAGCGACGGGCCGCCGGCCCGGACCGACTCCTGCGCGGCGGCGCCGAGGCCGGTCAGCTCCGTGTCGATCTTGGTGAGGGCGGTCGTGTAGGGACGGAGGTAATCCTCGCTGCCGACCAGCACGAAGCCGCGCTCCCCGGTCTCCAGGTCCTTGACCTCGGAGATCAGGCGCTCGATCCCGGCGATCGTCGCGTTCGCCCGGGCGGTCGCGGCCCGGTCGGTCTCGCCGGTTACGTAATTGGCCGTGCCGCTGCCCAGGGCGACGATCAGCAGGATGAAGGCGACGGGCGAGCCGAGGAGCCAGCCCAGCGGGCCGGCGCCGCGCCAATTGCGCCGGCGCAGGCCGAAGATCGATCCGGCGCGCGACGGGGCGCTCACGTCTCCACCAGCCCGGTGGTGGCGCCCGACGCCTCGGAATCCGGCCGGCCGTGCGGCTGGCCGAGATATTCCCGCGACCGCATCTCGATGAGGCGCGAGACGGTCCGGTCGAACTCGAAGGCCTCGCGGCCGGTCCGGGCGGTGTAGAGGTCCTGCGCTTCGGCGGCCGCGGAGGCCACGAGCTTCACGTGCCGGTCGTAGAGCGTGTCGACCAGCGTGATGAAGCGCTTGGCCTCGTTCCGCTCCGCCTCGCCCATCACCGGGATCCCGTCGAGGATCACCGTGTGGTAGGCGCGGGCGAGTGCCATGTAGTCGGAGGCGCCGAGGGGCTGGCGACAGAGATCGTCGAAGCCGAACCGGGCCACGCCGGTCGCCTGCTCGGGAACCGCCACGGCCCGGCCGTGGACCGTGACCGTCGCTGGGAGGCCGCGAGCCTTGCCGGTCAGCGCCTTGAAGGCGGCGTCGAGGGCCGCGCGCGCCGCCGCGTCGGCGGGGACATGGTAGACCGCCGCGCCGCCGAGCTTCTCGAGCCGGAAATCCGTCCGGGAGTCGAGGCGGACGACGGTCACGCGTTCCTGGAGGTTCGCCACGAAGGGCAGGAACAGCGCCCGGTTGAGGCCGCCCTCGTAGAGTCGGTCGGGCTCGACGTTCGAGGTCGCGACGACGGTGACGCCGCGCCGGAACAGATGGTTGAACAGGCGACCCAGGATCATCGCGTCGGCGATGTCGGTGACAGTGAACTCGTCGAAGCACAGCAGGGTCGCCTCGTCGGCCAGCTGGTCGGCCACCGGTCCGATCGGGTCGTCGCCCTTGACGGTGCCGGCCTTCAGCGCCTGACGGTAGGCGTGGATCCGCTCGTGCGCGTCGGCCAGGAAGCCGTGGAAATGGACGCGCCGCTTCGGCTCCGGCGCCGCCTCGTGGAAGAGGTCCATCAGCATGGTCTTCCCGCGCCCGACCGAGCCCCAGATGTACAGGCCCTTGATCGCCTCGGCCTCGTCCTTGCGACGGAACAGCCACCCCAGGGCGCTCGTCTTGCTGGCCCGCTTGCGGCGCTGGAGGTCGACGACCAGCCGGTCGAGTGCGCGCACGAGGTGCGCCTGGGCGGGATCGCGCTCGATGGCGCCGGTGGCGACCAGCGCCTCGTAGCGCTCGTGGACCGGGCCGGGCGAGACCGCACCGGCGAGCGCCGCCGGCGACGGGGCGATGGGCTTGCCGGATCTGTCGTTCACGCCGCCGGTTCCTCGCTGCTGATCGCGGTACCGGTTCGGCACCCCCTGCACCCGCGTCGGCGGTCAACGACCCGGGGCCTGTTCCAGTGCCGCGCAAGCTCGGCCTGAATCAAGCCCGCGGCCGAACAGCCGCGGGCAAGCGTCCCATTGAGGCGTCCCATCGAGGCGTCCCATCGAGGCGTCCCATCGAAGCCTCCCATCGGTCCCACGCATGGCAGGCCCGCGACCGACCGGCCCCGCACTCTGCTGCATTGCACAATGAATACGGGGATGCGACATCCCGGCGGTCTCTTGGGAGGAGCGTCCGGATCACCCCGCGCGGCAGCGCGCACGAACCGGAGCTTCATCATGGCGGTACAAGCCCTCGATGGGCCGACCCACACCATCCGGCGTCTCTGGCCGGCGGACCGCGCGGCGGTCCTCGACTATTTCCTGCGGCTGGATCCGGAGACCCGGGCGAGCCGCTTCATGGGCAATGTCAGCGAGGCCGGAGTCCGGGCCTACGCCGCGCAGGCGCTGACCGCGGAGGGCGTGATGTACGGCGCCTTCGTGGGCGGCGTGCTGCGCGGTCTCGCCGAGCTGCGGCCGATGGGGCCGGGCGCGTCCCGCTACGCCCTGGGGCCGCACGCTGAGGCGGCCTTCGCGGTCGAGCAGACCTTCCGCCGCAAGGGGATCGGGGCCGCCCTGTTCGCCCGGATCGCCCGCGCGGCGCGGCATCGCGGCGTCAAGGATCTCCACGTCCGCTGCCTGTCGGGAAACGGGCCCATGCTGCGGCTCGCGGCCAAGCACGGGGCGGCCCTCCAGCACGAGGGGCGCGAGACCGAGGGCGCCCTGCACCTCGCGCGTCCGACGCCGTTCTCGCTGTGGTACGAGGGGATCGCGGAGGCGTTCGACTTCACCCTGGCGGCGGGCTTCCCGGAGCGGGTGCAGGCCGGGCGCTGAAGGCAGGCTCAGCCGGCGATGTCGCCGACGAGGGCGAAGGTCAGGAGATCCACGGACGTCGCCCCGCCGCGCAGGAGCGCGCGGGCGGCGGCGTTGCCGGTGGCGCCGGTGGTCATGACGTCGTCCACGAGGAGGACCCGGCGCCCGCGGACGCGGTGCTGCTCGGCGGAAGCGACCCGGAAGGCGCCGCTCAGGTTCTCGGCCCGCGCCGCGCGGCTCAGGCCGACCTGGGATCGCGTGGCCCGCACGCGCACGAGGGCCGTGGCGACGCACGGCCGCCCCGCCGCATCCGCGATCGCCCGCGCCAGCAGGGCGGACTGGTTGAAGCGCCGCCGCCACAGGCGTCCGCGATGGAGCGGTACCGGCACGAGGCACTCGGCCTCGGCGATCAGGGTCCGGCCGCTCGCGGCCATCATCCGGGCCATCACGCCGGCGAGATCGAGCCGGTCCTCATACTTCAGGCGATGGACGAGCCGCCGCGCCACGGAATCGTAGAGGGCGACCGCCCGGGCGCGGCCGAAGACCGGCGGTTCCGCGATGGCCCGGGGCGACACCAGCGGGCCGACCCCGAGGTCGACCGCGAAGGGCGTACCGTAGCGCTGGCACACCGGTTCCTCGATCAGGCGCAGGCTCGACCAGCAGGACGGACAGAGGGCGCCCGGGTCGGCAGTGGCGCCGCCGCAGCCCGCGCAGGTGGGCGGGTAGATCAGGGAGACGACCCCGCGCGGCAGACCGCGCAGGGCCGTGGCGACGGCCTGGAAGGCCGTCATGCGCGCGACGCGCTCCCGCAGACCCGGCTTACTGGGCCGAGACGGGGCGCGCCTGCGGCGCCATCTGCTGCCGCTCGACCTGACGGTCGCGAGCGTTGGCGCGGTGGCGGCCGATGGCGCAGCCGGCCGCGGCGCCGACGAGGCCGTGATGGCCGGCGTAGTGACCCGCGATGCCGCCGACGATGGCGCCCTTGATGCAGCCCTTCGCCTCGGCGCCGCCCGCAGCGGCCAGGGTGGTGAGGGCCACGGCGGCCCCGACGAGCATGCGCTTCATGATGTGTGCTCCCTGAGGAATCTCGGCCGTTGGGCCGGTTGCAGCAGGAACAGCGACGCTCCCGAGTCGTTCCAGCATCCTAGCGCAGCTCACGAGACCGTGCGCGGCGACGGTGGCGCGACGCGACCGCAGATGCCATCTGCCCCCCGATGGATGCTCCCGCCGCCCTGTTCGACACGCGCCTCGCCCGCCGCCGCCTCGCCCGTGCCGGGCGCCTCGGCTACCCGGGCTTCCTCCTCGACCGCCTCGCCGAGGATCTCGACGACCGGCTCGGCGCCGTCCTGCGCAGCTTCGTCTCTGTTCTCGACCTCGCCACGCCGCGTCCCGTGGCGACCCGGCTGCTCGCCGCCCGCTATCCGGCGGCGCGGCATGTCCGCCTCGCGGCCCTGCCGGAGCCGGGTGGCGACCTGATCGTCGGAGATCCCGAGGCGCTGCCGCTGGCGACCGGGAGCCTGGACCTCGCCGTGTCGCTGCTGGCCCTCCACGCCGTGAACGACCTCCCCGGCACGCTGATCCAGCTGCGCCGCGCCCTCCGTCCGGATGGGCTGTTCGTCGGCTGCCTGCTCGGCGGCGCGACGCTGACGGAGCTGCGCCAGAGCTTCGCCCAGGCCGAGAGCGAGGTCGAGGGTGGGGTCAGCCCCCGCGTGGCGCCCTTCGCGGCGGTGCGCGAGGCCGGCGGCCTGCTGCAGCGGGCGGGCTTCGCGCTGCCGGTGGCCGATACCGACACGCTGACGGTCCGCTACGCCGACCCGTTCGGCCTGATGCGCGACCTGCGGGCCATGGGCATGACCAATGTGCTCACCGAGCGGCGGCGGACGCCGCTGCGGCGGGCGACGTTGCTGCGCATGGCCGAGATCTACGCCGAGCGGTTCTCGGACCCGGACGGTCGCGTGCGGGCGACCTTCGAGGTGCTGTGGCTCTCGGGCTGGGCGCCGCACGAGACCCAGCAGAAGCCCCTGCGGCCCGGGACCGCGAAGACGCGCCTCGCCGACGCGCTCGGGACCGTCGAGCTGAAGCCCGAGGGAGGGAACACGCCGTGAAGCTGCCCGGACCGGACCACCCGATCACCGTCGAGCCCGAGTCCCGCCGCGTCCGCGTCGTCGTGGCGGGCGCCGCGGTCGCCGAGACCCGGAACGCCCTGCGGCTGCAGGAGGCTCAGTACCCACCGGTCTTCTATGTGCCGCGAAGCGACATCCGCGCCGATTGTTTCGTCGCCTCGGCGCGGACGAGCCACTGCCCGTACAAGGGCGACGCCCACTATTTCGACCTCGTCGTCGACGGCGATCGGCGCCCCGACGCGGTCTGGAGCTACGGCGACCCGTACCCGGCCGTCGCGGCAATCCGCGACCACGTGGCTTTCTACCCGGACCGGGTCGACGCCATCGTGCTAGAGGACTGAGCCGGCCGCGCGTCCGGTTCAGTCGCGCACTAGGCTCCAGAACCCGTGCTTGCGGCCGTGCGCCCGCCGCAGAGCAGCGCGGTAGGCCTGCGGATCCGGATCGACGTCGCCGGTCGCGATGCGCCCCGCCAGGGCGTCGAGTTCCGCGAGGTAGCGCGCGCCGTGCGGGTAGGCGGCGCTGCGGCCGGTCTCGAGGATCGAGTCGAGGAGCCGGCGATACAGGATCGTCGCGGCCCGGGGGTGATCCTGCGCCAGCGCCTCGGCGACCGGCGCCAGCACCGCGTACTGGTCGCCCTGCCAGGTCTCAGGCCGCGCGACGACCAGCGCGGCCGCACGGCGTAGATCCGGCCAGGCTGCCAGGAAGGCGAGCGCCCGGTGCGGCTGCGGGAAGGCCTCGGCGTGGTCGAGAGCGCGCAGGAGCGCCTCCTCGTCGTCGAAGTCCGGGAGCTTGGCGAGGAAGGCCCGCAGCATCGGCGCGTCGAGTTCGCGCTCGAACCGCCCCCAGCGCAGGGCCTGCGCCTCCTCACCCCGGCCGAGCGCGTCGAGGATCTCGATCTCCAGGGCCTGCCGCTCCCGTTCTGGTCCGCGCAGGTCGAAGCCGGCGATCAGGTCGGCCCGGGTGGCGATGCGCAGGCCCGGGTCCTGCATGCGCCGGATCCAGTCCAGCGCCTCGGTGGCGCGCCCGGCGTCGAGGAGCCGCCGGGCGATCGCCACGCGGTTCTCCCGCCCCGGCAAGGTCGCCCGCTCCAGGGCGATGAAGGAGTCGGTGTCGCCGCGCCGGTCGGCGACGGCCTGGCGCAGGCGCAGGATCTCGATCCGGGCCGCCTGCCGGTGGTGGGTCGCGTCGCGGCGGGGATCCCCGCCCTGCGGCAGGGCCGCCTCGGCGGCGGAGAGCCGGTCGTCGATCTCGGCGAGGGCTTGCTCGGGCAGCGCCGGGATCATGTCGCCGAGGACGGTTCCGAGGGGGCCGAACGGATCCGTCGCGAACGGCTCGACGAGGCGCGCCGCTACCCCGGCGGCGTCCTCCGGCGGCAGGGCGCCGGCGATCTCCACGAAGGCCGTGGCGGCGCGGTCGAACACGCCCTGCACGGCGCCGGTGCTGTCGTCGACGCGGTTCAGGACCGCGTCGGCGCCGTCGAGGAAGCGGCGGAGCCGGTCGAGCGCGGCCCCCGGATCGAGGGGCCGCAGCTCGTTGAGGATCACCGTCACGGTCGTGTTGAGGTCGGCTGCGAAGGTCCGGCGCTTCTGCCAATCGATGTAGCCCTGGGCGCCCTCGAGGGCCGTCAGCCGCCGGTCGACGATCGCCGCGACGGCCTCGGGGCCCTGGAGCGAGGCGAGCGCGGCGCTCACCAGCTTCTTGAAGGCCGGGTTGCGCCCGGTCTCGCCGAGGATCAGCGCGATCAGCCGCTCCGGGCCGAGCGCCGCCAGCGTCTCCGGCGACGGGGTCGTCCGCCGCGCGCCCTTCGGCAGGGCGGGCGCCCTGCGGCCGGCCGGCGCCGCGGCCGGGGTTACGCGCCGCGCACGCGCCACGAGATTTCCCGCCGTTGCGGACGATCGCGCATGTCCGTCCCGTCCGCTGCGGCTACTCCACGACCCGGGCGCTGGGCCGGTCGCTGCCCTGCGCCGTCTCGTCGTGCCAGCCGCCGGCCTGATCCTGGTAGCGGATCCCCTCGGTCGATCCGGGGACCTGCTGCTCCGCCGCCGCGGCCTGCGCCGCCTGCAGCGCCTCCTCGCGGCTCGGGAACGTCTCGGAGAACACGTCGCCGACCTTGTAGGCGAAGCCGCCGTCGTGCTCGACGATGCGATAGGTTACCTCGGACATCACGCCTCCTGTACGCGCCCTCATCGTTGACCGCGAACCCGCCGGACGCGCCGGGGTTCCAGGCGACGGGGACTCGGCCTCCGATCCGCCGGAAAGTGGCCCTAACCCGGCTCGGTCCCGGCACGCAGACGACGACGATGCAGCTTCGCCCGATCCTCGCCCTCGCCCTTCTCCTGGTCGCCCGACCCGCGAACGCCGAGGAAGGCTTCCTCGACAAGCTGTTCGGCGGCTCCGGGCGCGGGGCGCCGCCGAACCCCTTCGCGTCGAACTATCCCTCGGCGCCGCCGACCGCGGAGGAGGCGCGCGCCGCCCGGGAGCGGCGCTCGGTCCGCGGCGAGCGCGGTTCGCCGGCCGGTCCCCTGCCCCCGGGGCGCATCCCGGAGGAGTGAGGCGCCTCAGGCGTCCCCGACGACGCCGGCCTCGTCCTGCGCCTGCAGCACGTCCGGGCGCGGCATCGAGATGATGTTGTAGCCGGCATCCACGAAGTGGATCTCGCCGGTGACGCCGCCCGAGAGCGGCGATAGCAGGTAGAGGGCCGAACCGCCGACGTCCTCCAGGCTGACCGTGCGGCGCAGCGGTGCGTGCGCCCGCTGGTGGTTGAACATCAGCCGCGCGTCGGCGATCCCGGCCCCGGCCAGCGTCCGCATCGGACCGGCGGAGAGCGCGTTGACCCTGATCCCGTCCGGGCCCAGGTCGCTCGCCAGGTAGCGCACCGAGGCCTCGAGCGCCGCCTTGGCGACGCCCATGACGTTGTAGTTCGGCATGACCCGGGTCGCGCCGCCGTAGGTCAAGGTCAGCAGCGAGCCGCCCTGGCTCATCCGCTTGGCCGCGCGCTGCGCGATCTCGGTGAACGAGAAGCACGAGATCGTCATCGTGCGCACGAAATTCTCGCGCGTCGTCACGTCGACGTAGCGGCCCTTGAGCTGCGCCTTGTCGGAGAAGCCGATGGCGTGGACCACGAAGTCGAGGCCACCATCGAATCGGGCGTCCAGGGCCTCGAAGGTCGCGTCGACCGAGGCCAGATCCTCGACGTCGCAGGGCAGGACGATATCCGAATCGAGCTTGGCGGCGAGCGGCGCCACCCGGCGGCCGAGGGCCTCGCCCTGATACGTGAAGGCCAGTCGCGCGCCCTGTTCGTGCAGCGCCTTCGCGATCCCCCAGGCGATCGAGTGATCGTTCGCGACGCCCATGATCAGGCCGCGCTTGCCCGCCATCAAACCCGTCATGCCGACTCACATCCTGACCGAGCACGCCGGACCCGCGAAGCGGGCCCGGACCGGGGTCGCGACGAGCGACCCGCGGCAAGCTGCCTTAACGCGGCTCGCGCAGTGTTCCAAACGCGGCGGTGTCCGGCAACGGGCAAAAAAAAGCCCCGCCGGCGGGCGGGGCGACGGTGGCGCGGCGGCCGGGCTCAGAAATGCCCGTCCGTGTGGGTCTCCGCTTCCTCCAGCGCGACCTGCTTCGCGTAGATCGCGGCGACGCCGGCGATCATCAGGCCGCCCAGCGTTCCCAAGATGAATGTCCCCATCACCACCACCAGATCTCAACGACGGGTAAACGCCGGCCTTCGGCCGGCGGTTCCGCGCCGGGCGATCAGGCGTCGACGTGCTTCAGGACCAGGGTGGCGTTGGTGCCGCCGAAGCCGAAGGAATTCGTCAGCACGTGCCCGAGCTGCGCGTTGTCCCGGCGCTGCTGCAGGATCGGCATGTCGGCGAAGGCCGGATCGAGGGTGTCGATATGCGCGCTCTCGCAGATGAAGCTGTTGTTCATCATCAGCAGGCTGTAGATCGCCTCCTGCACGCCGGTGGCGCCCAGGGAATGGCCGGTCAGCGACTTGGTGGCCGAGATCGGCGGGCAATCCTCGCCGCGGCCGAACACCTCGCGGATCGCCTCGATCTCCTTGTCGTCGCCGACCGGCGTCGATGTGGCGTGCGGGTTGATGTAGTCGATCCGCGCGCCCTTCAGCCCGTCCAGCGCCTGGCGCATGCAGCGCACGGCGCCCTCGCCCGACGGCGCGACCATGTCGTGGCCGTCCGAGGTGGCGCCGTAGCCCGCGACCTCGCCGTAGATCCGGGCGCCGCGCGCCTTGGCGTGCTCCAACTCCTCCAGGACCAGCACGCCCGCACCGCCCGCGATGACGAAACCGTCGCGGTTGGCGTCGTAGGCGCGAGAGGCACGGGACGGCGTGTCGTTGTACTTCGACGACATGGCGCCCATGGCGTCGAACAGCACCGAGAGCGTCCAGTCGAGATCCTCGCAACCGCCCGCGAAGATGATGTCTTGCCGGCCGCCCTGGATGATCTCGGCGGCGTTGCCGATGCAGTGATTCGACGTCGCGCAGGCGGAGGAGATCGAGTAATTCACGCCGCGGATCTTGAACCACGTCGCGAGCGTCGCCGAGGCGGTCGACGACATCGCCTTCGGCACGGCGAACGGGCCGATGCGCTTGGGACCCTTGTCCCGCGCGATGCCGGCGGCCTCGACGATCACGCGGGTCGAGGGACCGCCCGAGCCCATGATGATGCCGGTGCGCTCGTTCGAGATGTCGCCCTGATCCAGGCCGGCATCCTGGATCGCCTGATCCATGGCGACGTGATTCCAGGCGGTCCCGCCGCCGTGGAAGCGCATCGCGCGCCGGTCCACCACGCCCTCGGGATCGAGGGTGGGCGCGCCGGAGACCTGGCTGCGGAAGCCGTGCTCGGCGTAGCTGGCGTCGCGCGCGATGCCCGAGCGGGCCTCGCGCAGGGAGGCGAGCACCTCCTGCGTGTTGTTGCCGATGGACGAGACGATGCCCATCCCGGTGATGACGACACGGCGCATGATGGTGACACTACCTCCGTCGCGGTCCCGGTCGCCCGGGCCGCGTCACGGTCAGCTAAGGTGACGCGGACACAATCTCAACCGCCGAGACCGTCCGGCGTTGCGGCCAAGCCGCGAACCGGACGCGCGGCGGCTGCGGCTCAGCTCTGGAACAGGCCGACCCGCATGTCCTGGACCTGATAGACGCGCTCGCCGTCAGCCTCGAGCCAGCCGTCACCGATGCCGAGCACGAGCTTGCCCTGCCGGATCCGCTTCACGTCGACATTGTAGACGACCTTTTTGATCGTCGGCAGCACCTGGCCGGCGAGCTTCACCTCGCCGACGCCCAGGGCGCGCCCGCGGCCCGGCGAGCCGAGCCAGCCGAGATGGAAGCCCAGCATCTGCCAGAGGGCGTCGAGGCCGAGGCAGCCCGGCATCACCGGGTCGCCCTGGAAATGGCAGGGGAAGAACCAGAGGTCCGGCCGGATGTCGAGCTCGGCCGTCACGTGCCCCTTGCCGTGGGCGCCCCCCTCGGTCCCGATGGACGTGATCCGGTCGAACATCAGCATCGGCGGCAGCGGCAACTGCGCGTTGCCGGATCCGAAGAGTTCGCCGCGCCCGCAGGCCAGAAGATCCTCGTAGGAATAGTGCGACCGGCGGTTCGCACCATGCGCTTGTGTCTCGGCGTCTGGCGGCATTGCGTTGGCTGTTTCCTCGGATGTGCGCGATCTTCGCGTCGCGGGCGACTATACTCGGCCCATCGGCTGGCGCGCGGGTTAGCACGGGGCGCCGCGCCTTCAAAGCCTGCAGCCGCGGGTATGCGGCAACGCTCGGGTTGCGACTGTCCGACCACTTCAATATACTGAGGAGACATCCGTTCCTTCAGGCCCCTCGTCGAGCGTTCAGTCCAGCGATGTCCGAACCGGTGCCATTCCAGGCCGTCTTCAACGGCCGGGTCCCCGCCCCCCAGTTGGAGGCCAACGGGACTCCGCGCCGCGGCTGTCCGCTGTCCGACCTGCGCGACCGTCTGCGTCGGGCCGGCCTGCGCCCGACGCGGCAGCGCCTGTCCCTGGGCTGGCTGCTCTTCGGCCGCGGCGACCGCCACCTGACGGCGGAGATGCTGTACGACGAGGCGATGCGCGCCAAGGTGCCGGTCTCGCTGGCGACCGTCTACAACACGCTGCACCAGTTCACCGAGGCCGGGCTCCTGCGCCAGCTCGCGCTCGACGGGTCGAAGGCCTATTTCGACACGAACCCGACCGAGCACCACCATTTCTACCTAGAGGACGAGAGCCAGGTGATCGACATGCCGGATTGCGGCATCACGGTCGATTCGCTGCCCGAGGCGCCCGAGGGCATGGAGATCGCCGGGGTTGAGGTGATCGTGCGCCTGCGCCGCAGCCGTCCGGCGGGCCGCCGCCAGGGCTGAGGCCCGGGTCCAACGCAGTACGCGAGCGACGCGAGGCCCGGCATCGTCCGGGCCTTCGCTTTTTCGGGCTGCCGGCGTGCCGGGAGCAGGCGCGCCGCCGCCCGGAATGACGGACGGGCGCCGTCGGGGCGCCCGGACCTCTATTCCACGATCTCGTTCGGGTAGACGCCCCACAGGCGATTCTGGCGAATGTAGCCGTCGACGTCCCGCTTGTTCGGCAGCGCGACGATCATGCGGCACCACGTGCCGGTGCAGCTCTTGACGCTGCCGATCACGCCGGTCTGGAGCTTGGCCTCGTCGTCGGCGCCGTCGTCGGCCTTGGCCCGCAGCGACACGGCCGCCTTCTCGACACCCTTGTCGGGGCCGGCATTCACGATGGCGGTGCGGCGCCCGGACAGCAGCGAGTGCAGCACCCAGCCCTCGGTGCCCTCCGAATCGCGGATCCTGCGCCAGGTTTCGAACTCGCCCACGATCTCGACCGGCAGGCCTGCCCGCTGGAACACCCAGAGCGTCCTGTGATCCTTCGAGGGGCCTTCGCGGAGGTTGACGCGATCGGTCTTCAGGCTCGCGTAGCGCGGCAGTGGCAGCTTGGTCACCGGCCCGACCCCGGCCTCGGGGCCGGTCGGCGGCGCCGCGCGGGCACCGGTCGCGAGGCCGCCGGCCAGCACCGCCGCGACGGCGAGGCTGAGGCATGACACGCGCATGGTCGTCTCCCTATCCAGACGTGGCGTTGCTGGGCGCCGGACATGTCGAAAGCGGGGCCGGTTCGACACGCGGACCGGTCCGCATCCGATTGTGTTCCGGCCCACCTCTGGTAGAGAGGCCGATGGGTCGGAACAGGCTCCGGAACCGGCGCCCCGTGACCGATCCTGTCTGGCCGAGTTCGGTTAACGGACGCTTGCGGGACGCGGTCCGGGCGGGAGCCGCCGGGCGCGAGCCGCGATCAAGGCCGCTGGGCTGACGGGGAGAGAGACGTGTCGAAGCGCAAGCCGCTGGTGGTCGTGACGCGGCGCCTGCCGGATGCCGTCGAGACGCGGATGCGCGAACTGTTCGACGTCCGGCTCAATTCCGAGGACGCGCCGATGGCGCCGGACGCGATGGCGTCGGCCCTGCGCGAGGCCGACGTGCTCGTCCCCACCGTGACCGACGAGATCGATGCCGGGCTGATCGCCCAGGCCGGCCCGAACCTCCGCCTGATCGCCAATTTCGGCAACGGCGTCGATCACATCGACGTGGCGGCGGCGCTGGAGCGCGGCATCACGGTCACCAACACGCCCGGCGTGCTGACCGAGGACACCGCCGACATGACGATGGCGCTGATCCTCGCGGTCGCCCGCCGGGTCACCGAGGGCGCGCGGATCATCCCGGACGACGAGTGGACCACCGGCTGGTCGCCGACCTGGATGCTCGGCCGGCGCATCACCGGCAAGCGCCTCGGCATCGTCGGCATGGGCCGGATCGGCCAGGCGCTGGCCAAGCGCGCCCGCGCCTTCGGACTGCAGGTGCACTACCACAACCGCCGCCGGGTGCCGGCCGCCATCGAGAGCGCGCTGGACGCGACCTACTGGGAATCCCTCGACCAGATGCTGGCGCGCGTCGACATCGTGTCGGTGAACTGCCCGCACACGCCCGCCACCTACCATCTGCTCTCGGCCCGGCGCCTCAAGCTGCTCAAGCCCGAGGCGATCGTGGTCAACACGGCCCGCGGCGAGGTGATCGACGAGAACGCCCTGGCGCGCCTGATCGAGGGCGGGGAGGTCTCGGCGGCCGGCCTCGACGTGTTCGAGCAGGAGCCCGCCGTCAGCCCGCGCCTCGTCAAGCTCGCCCGCCAGGGCAAGGTCGTCCTCCTGCCCCACATGGGCTCGGCGACCTACGAGAGCCGCACCGACATGGGCGAGAAGGTCATCATCAACATCAAGACCTTCATGGACGGACACCGGCCGCCGGACCGCATCCTGCCGAGCATGCTCTGAGCGGCGGACACTGAGCAGCGGACGGCGGCGCCTCACAGGGCGTCGCCGGCCACCGCCTGGGGCTTGGACATGCCCTGCACACCCTGGAAGAGCCGCTCGCTGGTCAGCTTGAGGAAGTAGAACCCGAATTCGGGGTTCTGGTAGTAGAGCTGCTTCACGTCCGAGTAGGACACGCACAGCGCGTGTCCCGCCTCGACGCAGACCAGCGAGGCGGTGCGGGCGTTGCCGGGCGACAGGAGCCCGAGCTCGCCGACGATCCCGCCCTGGCGCACCTCGAGGTCGACCTCCGGGATCCGGAACACGCCGCTCTCGATGTAGTACATCTCGGTGGCGAGATCCCCCTTGCGGAACACCACCTCGCCGATGCCGAACGGGCGTCGGGAGCCGAAGGGCCGGAGCCATTCCAGGGACAGGTCGTTCTCGGCGGCCGTCTCCACGTCACGGACGAGGCGCAGCATCTGCCAGAGCCGGTAGGCGTTGAACGGCATCTGGATCAATTCGGTCAGCACCACCGGCATGCTGCCGATCATGATGCCGTAGGTGATCACGGCGCAGCTCGCGCAGAGCGAGATGATCCGCAGCGGGATCATCGTGCTCATGGCCGTCGCCGTGATGGTCAGCGCCGTCCCGAGATAGCCGATGCCCTCGACCCAATCCATCGCCGCCCCCTGTCGCGTTTCGGCCGGGGGATGCCTGTCTTGACCGGCCGCGGCAAGCGTTCCGGCAGGTTCCGCGCCGCGCGCGCTTCAGCCTGTGCCCGCCCGGATACGCTCGCCGGCGCCCGTCTGTACGACGGCGGACACGGCCTCGGCGGCCCGGACGCCTTCCGCGTAGGCGCCCCCGACCGTGCCCCACTGCTCCCGGGACAGCGCCTCGCCGGCGAACCAGACGGTGTCGGCGACGGCGGCGCGGAGGGCCTGTCGCGCCGGCGCGTGGCCCGGCGGGACCACGGCCCACGAGCCGCGCGACCACCGGTCGTGGCGCCACGCGCTCACCGCGGGGATCGTCAGGTCGCGCAGCCGCGCCCGGCCGAAATGCTCGCCCAGGACCGCGCGGACATGGCGGCGCACGCCGTCCGCACCGGATCCTGCCGCGTCGATCGCCGCCGCCTCGTGCAGGTCGAGCTCGTAGTAGTGGAACGGCGTGTCGTCGATGCGGGTGAGGAGGCCCGGCGGGGCGCGCCGCCCGCCGTGGATCGCGGCGAGCCGGTCGCGGCCGCGGAACGGGCTCGACGGCCAGTGCAGCACCGCGTGCTCGTAGATGCCGGTGGTGAAGCCGTCGATGGCGGCGCGCACCGCGTTCGGCAGCGGCGGCGTGAAGGCCGGCCCGTCCCGGAGCACCATCATCGGAACCGTCACGATCACCGCGCGGGCGGCGTAGACGGTCCCGTCCGCGCCGGTCGCGCGGACGCGGCCATCCGACCAGTCGATCCGGGTCACCGGCGACGCGAGCGCCACCGGCAGGCCGTCCGCCAGTCGGGCGACGTAGCTGCCGTAGCCGTCGGCCAGGAAGTAGTTGTCGCCGTACTCCATGCTGGGGAAGTCGTGGAGCGAGACCGCCTCCAGCGGCCGGCCCGAGACGAGGCCGTGGACCTGCGCGACCCGGTCGCCCCAGGCACCGAGCCCGGGCGGCAGCGCGCTGGCGGCCGGCCGGTCGGGGCCGGGCTGCGCGGCGCCACGGGTCATGGCGCGGTCCGCGCGGTCGAAGGCGCGCGCGTTGGCCCGGACGTCGTCGGTGCGGCCCGGCCGGCCCCCGACCCAGACATGGCTCTCCTGCGCGGCCCGGCGGAGCCGCTCGCCGCGCGCCCGGCCGAGCGCCACGAGGGGATTGATCGGCCCGGCATGGAGCCAGTGGGCACCGAGATCGAGGGCGTGGCCGCGCAGGGTCACCGTCAGGGCGCGGCCGCCGACGCGCTCCCGCGCCTCCAGCACCGCGACGGACACGCCCCGGGCCGCGAGGGTGCGGGCCGCGCCGATGCCGGCGGCGCCCGCGCCGATCACCAGCACCTCGGGCTTCTCCGGCAGCGGCGCGAGGCGCGGCCTGTAGGTGGGCCGGACGACCGGGTCGCTCCACCGGTGATCGGGCGCCCGCGGCGCCGAGACCTGTCCTGTCGTGTCCTGCACGCGTGCTCCCCGCACCCTGCCGCCCCTGCGACGGAGCCCGATCTTGCACCGGTCGCCGCACCGCTCCACAACGCGCCAGCGCCGCTTCCGGCGCAGGCCGGAATTCTCGCCCGATGCTCGTCGAGTCCGCCGCGGCGGCTTTGCGCCAGACTTTCTCGCCGCCGCTGCGTGCGATCCTGTGGAAGTCCCTCGGCCTGACGGTCGGGCTCCTGCTCCTGATCTGGCTCGGCCTGACCCGGCTGATCCAGGCCTTCCAGGCGAGCCACCACATTTCCGCCCAGTACCCGATCCTCGACAGCCTCGCCTACTACCTCGCGGGTTTCGGTCTGGTCGTGGCCCTCGCCTACCTGATGCCGGCGGTCTCGATCCTGGTGGCGGGCTTCTTCCTCGACGACGCGGCCGAGATCGTCGAGCGCACCGATTTCCCGAACGAGCCGCCCGGACGCGCCATGCCGTTCGGGACCGCCATGCTCTACGCCCTGCGCTTCGCCGGTGTGACGCTGCTGGTGAACCTCGCGGCCCTGGTGATCTTCTTCGTCCCTGTCATCGGGATCGCGGCCTTCTTCGCCGCCAACGCCTACCTGCTGTCCCGCGAGTACTTCGAGATGGCGGCGGCCCGGTTCCGCCCCCTTCCCGAGGCCGCCGAGATGCGCCGCGCCTTCTCGGTCCGGACGCTCGGCGCCGGTTGCCTGCTGGCCGGCCTGATGATCGTCCCGGTTCTCAACCTGCTGACGCCCCTCTTCGGCATCGCCCTGATGGTCCACCTGCACAAGCGCCTCAGCCGGCGCCTGCTGGTGGCCGGGCCGGCGCGTTAGGCCGGCGCGCCGATGCGGCCAATGCACACGCTGGCGGGCCGGGCCGCCGGCCGCTACCCTCACCGTGACCCGGCCGGATGTCCGGGGCGGAGAGCCGATCGATGAAGGCGCACGACGCGGGCTCGGACGTCCCTCCGCCGCCCGGCAAGGCCCCGTTCCTGCTGGTCGGCCTCGCCGGACTCGGCCTGCTCGCCTGGGGTGCCTACGGTCACTGGCAGCGCGACGTGGAGGCGACCGCGACGCTGGAGCGGATCAAGACCCTCGTGCCGCAGGTGCGCACCGTGGCCGCCGAGCGGGCCGATGGCCCCCTCGATCTCGTGCTTCCCGGCGAGATCCAGGCCTTCACCACGGCGGCGATCGCCGCGCGCGCCACCGGCTACATCGCGGAGCGCCGGGTCGATATCGGATCCCGGGTCAAGGCGGGCGACCTCCTTCTGCGCATCGCCGCACCGGATCTCGACCAGCAGCTCGCGCAGGCCGAGGCGCAGGTCGGCCAGCTGAAGGCGCAGCTGCTCCAGGCGCAGGCGCAGGTCGAGCAGGCCCGCGCGAACGTGAACCTCGCCAACCTCACCAACAACCGCACCAGCACCCTGGCCGTGCAGGGCTGGGCCTCGCGGCAGAACGCCGACAACACCAAGGCGGGCGTGTTGAGCCAGGCCGCCGCGCTCGCCGCCGCCGAGGCGGGCGTGAAGGTCGCCACCGCCAACATCAAGGCGCAGGAGGCCGTGGTCGACCGCCTGAAAGCGCTCACCGCCTTCGAGCGTGTCGTGGCGCCGTTCGCCGGGGTCGTGACCGTGCGCAACGTCGATGTCGGCGACCTCGTCCGTGCCGACAACGGGGGCACGCCGCTGCTGACCATGGATCAGGACAGCCTGCTGCGCATCACCGTCAACGTGCCGCAGAAGGATGCCGTCGGCGTCAAACCCGGGGTGCGGGCCGAGATCACCGTGCCGCAGATGCCGGGGCGGCGCTTCGAAGGCTACGTGGAGCGCAGCTCCGTCGCGCTGAACGCGGCGTCGCGCACGCTGACCACCCAGGTGGACGTCCCCAACGCTGACCGGGCGCTGCGGGCCGGGCTGTACGCCTACGTCACCCTCAAGATTCCCCGAGCGGAGCCCGGGGTGTCGATCCCCGCCGAGGCAACGGTGTTCGACGGCAACGACCTCAGGGTCGCCAGCCTCAGCGACGACGACCGGGTGACGTGGCGGACGATCCGCGTCCGGCGCGATCTCGGGCGCACGCTGGAGCTCGACTCGGGGCTGCCCGCCGACAGCCGGATCATCTACAGCCCCGCCCCGGATCTGCGGGACGGCCAGTCGGTCGAGCCCCTGAAGTCACCGCCTCCGCCCGGGCCGCTCCGCTCGGCGCAGCGGTGAACGCGGGAATCACTCGACCGCGGGAATCACTCGGGCGCGCCGGCCGCGGACCGCGTCGCGACAGCGCGGCCGGCGTGCGGATACGGCCTCTGAGCTGTTGGAAACCGGTCGGTATATCGGTGCCGAGCTGGCAACATGAGCATCGCGCCGGTCGGGTCCGTTGCTCAAATGCGCGCCACTCGTAATGAAAGGTTGCGTTCAATCGACGGGATCCGCTCGCCGGCAGAAGCGCGGTGCCGAAGATTTCACCGATCGTGCGGTCGACTGTGCACGATCCGCCGATTGCTCCGTGACGGTCGCGCGCAGCTGATCCGTGATCTGAGACAAGCCAGCTAATTGCCTCTTAACAACTGACATTTATCGCTGGCCGGACGTGTGACCCAGCGACCTGTGCGATGCGAGATCCCGAGACACCGACGGCGTGCGCGGACCGAGCCGGGCACACCCGCGCGGCCGCGACGCGGACGGGCCGTATCACGTCGATTCGCGCCGCGGTCAGCGTCGCCTTCCTCTGTGTCGGTCTTCTCCTGGGCGCGCTCGCGCTCTCGGCTGGCTTGGCGATCACGCAGGTCGGCACGCTCGTCACACGGACCTACGACGAATCCCTGACCTCGATCAGCTTCGCCCGCGCGGTGGCGGCCGACTTCGCGAAGATGCGCGCTGCCCTCGTCCGGCGGATGCAGACCGGCGACGCTGCCGAGGTGGCGAAGCGGGATGCGGACATCACCGACCTCTCGGCGATCCTGGCCGAGGATCTCACCATCGCGGCCGAGCGGGCCCAGTCCGAGCGGGCGCCGCGGACGGCCGAGGCCGTCCAGACCAGCGTGGCGTCCTGGGAGAGCCTGCGCCGCGCTTTCGATCCCGTGACGGTGCGGCCGGATCAGAAGGCGTCTCTCGAACGGCAGGCCGACGCAATCGAAGGCCAGATCGATCTCCTGATCAACGTCATGGCCGGCGACGGCTTCACCTTCCGACAGGCTGCGCGGCAGCGCGTGCGGGGCGTCGTCCGGTGGCACGCCATCGCGGCGGCCCTCGTGATCATCGCCTGCGGGCTGATCGCCTGGCTGCTCACCCGCCACATCGGCGGATCGGTCGGCGCGGCGGCCGAGGCGGCCGAACGGATCGCGGGCGGCCAGCGCGACGATCGGATCCCCACCGGCGGCCGCGACCGGTTGAGCCGGCTGCTGAACGCCGTCGCGGCGATGCGGTCGACCATCCGGGCTCTCACGCTCCGCGAGGGCAGCCAGCGCCGGGGCACCGAGACGCAGGTGACGGACGCGCTGCAGACAGCACGGGAAGGCGTCGTCGTGGTCGATGCCGACGGCCGGATCACCCTGGCCAACGCGCAGGCCCTGCGCTTCTTCGACGGGCTCGACGCTGCCATCGAGGCCGGTCTGTCGCTGACGAAGGTTGCGCACGAGCCGCAGGACTACCGCTCGGATGTCCCGGAGGATCGCTTCGGAGCCCTGGCCCGGGACGGCGACGTCCGGTTGGCCGACGGCCGCTGGCTGCGGGTGAGCCGCACCGCGACCCGGCAGGGCGGCTTCATCGCGGTGTGCAGCGATATCAGCCTGCTCAAGGAGCAGGAGCATTTCCTGACCCGGACCAACCTGCGCCTCGATGCGGCCCTCGACACCATGTCCCAGGGGCTCTGCCTGTACGACGCGCAGCATCGGTTGATGGTGGTCAACCGGCGCTACGGCGAGATCTACGGCCTGCCGCCCGGCACGGTCGTACCCGGCATGACGGCCCTCGAGATCCTGAGCGCCAGTCTCGCGGCCGGCAACCATCCCGGCTGCGATCTCGAAGCGCTGCTGCGCCAGCAGCGGGACGCCTTCAGCAACGGCGTTTGGCAGACGCATTTCCAGGAGCTGAGCAACGGCCGAATCGTCGCCATCGACCGGCGAGAGGCCGCCGATGGCGGCTTCGTGGCCACCTACGAGGACGTCACGGAGCGCCGCCGGGCCGAGGCCCGCATCGCCTTCCTGGCGCATCACGACATGCTGACCGGCCTGCCTAACCGGGTGGCGGTGGGGCAGCAGATCGACGTGGCCGTGGCGCAGGCCGGGCGCGACCAGGGCTTCGCGGTCTTCGCCATCGACCTCGACGACTTCCGGCCGGTCAACGAGACCCTGGGCCACGGGATCGGCGACGAGCTGCTCGTCGCGGTCGCGAATCGGCTCACCGCCTGCGTGCGCGAGATCGACTGCGTCGCGCGCCTCGGAGCCGACGAGTTCATCGTGGTCCAGCGCGGCGTCGACCGGCCCGAGGACGCCGCCATCCTCGCCCGGCGCATCATCGAGGTCGTCGGCGCGCCCTACAGCCTCACCCACCACACGATCTGCGTCGGGCTCACCATCGGCATCACCCTCGCCCCGAGCGACGGGTCCGACGCGGACAAGCTCCTGAAGAACGCCGAGGTCGCCCTCGACCGGGGCAAGGCCGAGGCGCGGGGCGCGTTCCGCTTCTTCGAGCCGGCCATGGATGCCCGCCTCATGGCCCGGCGGATCATGGAGCGCGACCTGCGTGACGCCCTCGCCCGGGAGGCGTTCGAGGTCTACTACCAGCCGATCTACAGCCTCGAGACGGACCGGATCTGCGGCTTCGAGGCGCTGCTGCGCTGGAACCACGCGGTCCGCGGCTCCGTCTCGCCGGCCGAATTCATCCCGATCGCCGAGGAGCTCGGGCTGATCGTGCCGCTCGGCGAGTGGGTGCTGCGCCGCGCCTGCGAGGAGGCCGCCCGCTGGCCGGACGAGCTCAAGGTCGCCGTCAACGTCTCGGCCGTGCAGTTCACCTCGGCGAGCCTCGTCACCGCCGTGCGCGAGGCGCTGCGGCGGACCGGGTTGCCGGGCCGGCGCCTGGAGCTGGAGATCACCGAGACGGTCCTGGTGGCCAATCCCGGTGCGACGACGGCGATCCTGCATAGCCTGCGCGCGCTGGGCGTGCGCGTGGCGATGGACGATTTCGGCACCGGCTACTCGTCGCTCAGCTACCTGCGCTCCTTCCCGTTCGACAAGATCAAGATCGACCAGTCCTTCGTGCGCGACCTGTGCGTGAAGGACGGGACCGATTTCATCGTTCGGGCGGTGATCGGTCTCGGTGCCAGCCTCGGCATGACGACGACCGCCGAGGGCGTCGAGACGGAGGCGCAACTCGCGCAACTGCGTGCCGAGGGCTGCGACGAGGTCCAGGGCTACCTGTTCAGCCGCGCCGTCCCCGTCTCGGAGGTCGCCTCGGTCATCCGCCGCTGGAACGGCACGCTCCGGGCGATCGCCTGACCATCGTGGCGTCCGGCGGTGCGCGCCGCCCCCGCGAGGGGACAGCGCGCGTCGTTGGCCGGTCGGATGACCGGTCGGAGATCCGCCCTACTCGGCCGCGTCGAGGCGCGGGCGCTCGATGTGGCTGCGCTCGGCCTTGACCAGCTCGGCCGTGCGAAACGCCACCTCCAGCGCCTGCTCCGCGTTGAGACGCGGGTCGCAGTAGGTGTGGTAGCGGTCCTGCAGGTCGTCCGCCGTCAGTGCCCGGGCGCCGCCTGTGCACTCGGTCACGTCCTTGCCGGTCATCTCCAGGTGGATGCCGCCCGCGAAGGTGCCCTCGGCGCGGTGGACGCCGAAGAAGCCCTCGATCTCCTGCATCACCCGCTCGAACGGCCGGGTCTTGTAGCGGCCGGCCGGGATCGTGTTGCCGTGCATCGGATCGCAGATCCACACGACCGAGCGCCCTTCCCGCTCGACCGCCCGAATCAGCGCCGGCAGGTGGTCACCGACCTTGTCGGCGCCGAAGCGGCAGATCAGGCTGAGGCGCCCCGGCTCGTTCTCCGGGTTGAGCAGGTCGATGAGCCGGATCAGGCCCTCCGCCTTCATGGACGGGCCGCACTTGAGGCCGATCGGGTTCTTGATGCCGCGGGCGTACTCGACGTGGGCGTGGTCCGGCTGCCGGGTCCGGTCGCCGATCCACAGCATGTGGCCGGAGGTCGCGTACCAGTCGCCGGTCGTCGAATCGACGCGGGTCAGCGCCTCCTCGTAGCCGAGCAGCAGGGCCTCGTGACTGGTGTAGAAGTCGGTGGTCCGCACCTCCGGATGGGTCTCCGGGTTGATGCCGATCGCCCGCATGAAGTCGAGCGCGTCGGTCATGCGGCCGGCCACGTCCTGGTAACGCGAGGATTGCGGCGAATCCTTCACGAAGCCCAGCATCCAGCGATGCGCATTCTCGAGGTTCGCGTAACCGCCGGTTGCGAAGGCGCGCAGCAGGTTCAGCGTCGCGGCCGATTGCCGGTACGCCTCGAGCTGGCGGCGCGGATCCGGCACCCGCGACTCCTCGGTGAAGCCGATGCCGTTGATGATGTCGCCCCGGTAGCTCGGCAGGCTCACGCCCTCGAGGGTCTCGGTCGGCGACGAGCGCGGCTTGGCGAACTGCCCGGCGATGCGCCCGACCTTCACCACGGGCGAACCGCCCGCGAAGGTCAGCACCATCGCCATCTGCAGGAACACCCGGAAGAAGTCGCGGATGTTGTCGGCAGAGTGCTCGTCGAAGCTCTCGGCGCAGTCGCCGCCCTGGAGCAGGAAGGCCTGGCCCGCGGCGACGCGCCCGAGCGCGGCCTTCAGCTTGCGGGCCTCACCGGCAAAGACCAGCGGCGGAAAGCTCGCGATCTGCGACTCGACGGCACCGAGGCTGGCGGCGTCCGGATAGGTGGGGACCTGCTCGATCGGCAGATGTCTCCAGCTCTTCGGTGTCCAACGCTCGCCCATGGTCTCTCTCCGCGCACCTCTTCGTGCGATCGCGCCTACGCGCGAAGCGCGGCTTATAGAGAGGTTCCTCTACACTGGCGAGTGCCGTGAACCGGGGGGCAGGCGCGTCCCGGATTCAGGTCTCGGATCAGGCCTCGCCGTCCTCGACCTCGATCCCGTGCTCGGCCAGAATCCAGAAGATCGCCTCCAGATCCTCGGCCGAGACGTCCCGGGGCGGCAGCGCCTCCTCCAGGTCGTCGTAGGTCAGGTTGCGGCTGCGCTGCGCCTCAGCTTTGGCGAGGAGGCGGTCGATCGCATGCCGGATGTCGGGGGAGAGGGCCTCGTGGCTCGGCGGCCGGTGGAAGGCCGGCCGCAGGGCATCCTCCAGCAGGCCGTCGATGATCGCCTGCCGCCGCGCGTGCGCGTCGTCCTCGCGTCGTCCCTTGCCGGTGCCCTGCTTGCCCATGACCCTGATATGGCTCGGTCGCGCACCGCGTCGAGCCCCGGCCGCGGCGCAGGTCTCAGCCGACGCCGACCGGGTGCTTGGTGACCTCCGGGACGCGCATGGTCACCAGCTCCTCGGCGGCTGTCGGGTGGACCGCGATGGTCCGGTCGAAATCGGCCTTCGTGGCGCCCATGGTCACGGCGATGCCCACCGCCTGGATCACCTCCCCGGCATCGTGGCCGAAGATGTGGACGCCGACCACGCGGTCGCTGGCGCAGTCGACCAGCACCTTCATGAAGATCCGCTCCTCGCGGCCGGACAGGGTCGCCTTCATCGGGCGGAAGCGCGCCTTGTAGACGTCGATGTTGCCGTAGATCGCCCGGGCGGCCGCCTCGTTGTGGCCGACGACGCCGATCTCGGGGGTCGAGAACACCGCGGTCGGGATCAGGCGATGGTCGACGCAGGCCGGCTTGCCGCCGTAGACCGTGTCGGCGAAGGCGTGACCCTCGCGGATCGCCACCGGCGTCAGGTTGGCGCGGTTGGTCACGTCGCCCACCGCGTAGATCGACGGCACCTTGGTCTGCGAGTAGGCGTCGACCGGGATCGCGCCGGCGGCGTCGGTCTCTATGCCGACCCGGTCGAGGCCGAGGCCCTCGACGTTCGGCCGCCGCCCCGTGGCGACGAGCACCTCGTCCACCAGGATCTCGCCGCCGTCGTCGAGCTGCGCGCAGAGGCCGCCGTCCCGGCGCTCGATGCGCCGCAGCGTGCGCCCGAGCCGCAGGTCCATGCGCTGGGCGTAGGCTTCGGCCAGAGCGTCGCGGATCTCGTCGTCGAACCCGCGCAGCAACCTGTCGCCCCGGTGCAGCAGCGTCGTGCGGCTGCCGAGCGCCGCGAAGACGCCCGCGAACTCCACCGCGATGTAGCCGCCGCCGATCACCAGGATCCGGTCCGGCAGGCGCTCCAGCTCGAACACCTCGTTGGAGGTGATCGCCAGGTCGATGCCCGGCACCGCCGGCTCTTTCACGGGGTGCGCGCCGACCGCCACCAGGATCCGCTCGGCCCGGATGGTGCGGCCGGACGCGACGAGGCGGATCGTGTGGGGATCCTCGATCACCGCCCGCTCTGGCACAATCTCGACGCCGGCGCGGATCAGGTTGGTGTCGTAGATGCCTTCGAGCCGGGTCACCTCCGCGTCGCGCCGCGCCTTGAGCGTGCCCCAGTCGAAGCGGGGCTTCTCCACCGTCCACCCGAAGCCCGCGGCGTCCTCGAACTCGTCGGCGAAGCGGCCGGCATAGACCATCAGCTTCTTCGGGACGCAGCCGCGGATCACGCAGGTGCCGCCCACCCGGTACTCCTCGGCCAGCATCACCCGCGCGCCGTACCCGGCCGCGATCCGCGCCGCGCGGACACCCCCGGACCCGCCGCCGATGACGAAGAGGTCGACGTCGAACGCGCTCATGCCGGACCGTCCCGCTCGGATCTCACGATCGCGCCGCCCTGAGGGGCCGCGCGCATCCAGGTGATGGCAGCGCCGAGCCCCGCCGTCCACCACGCGGCCCAGCCGTTGTGCTCGACGAAGGCGATCGAAGCCGCGCAGGCCACGAGGCCGAGCGCCGCCGCGCGGTCCGGTCGCGGCAGCCGCGCGATCCGGGCGAGCATCAGCATTGCGGTCAGCGCCGCGAGGATCGCGCCGGACAGGCCGAGCTCGGCCCAGACCTGCAGGAAGCTGTTGTGCGGGTGCCCGACCCCGAGGAGGACGCGCATCTCCGGCGGCACCGTCTGCGCGACGGCCGTCTCGGCGAAGCGCGCGCTGGTGCCGACGCCAGCGCCGCGCCAGGGATCGGCCGCCACCGCGGCCCCGAAGCTGCGCGCGATCGCCACCCGGGCCCGGGACGAGGACTGGACGAGGCGCTCGTGGGCGGCCTCCGGCATGGCGCGGGCGAGGAGGTCGCCCTCGACCGGGGCGAGGATCAGCGCGAGGCCGAGACCGAGTCCGGCGAGGCCTATGCCGACCCGCCTGGGCAGCGAAAGCGCGAGGGTCGCCATCGCGGCGCCCGCCAGAAGGCCGAGCTGGGCGGCGCCGCTGATCGAGCGGACCACGCCGAGGCTCGCGAAGGCGAGCGTCGCGGCGGCGAGGCCGCGGGCGCGGTCCTTCCAGAGGACGAGGGCCAGCGGGCCGGCCACGAGGTCGAGGGTCAGGGCCGGCCGGTTGTGCACGAAGGCTGCGACACGGCGCCCGAGGGCCCGCTCCAGGGCGAGATCCGAGGCGAGATCCACGGCGATCAGGAGTCCCGCCAGCGCGATCGCGATCGCGCCGAGCCGCGGCGCGAAGGCCGGGATCCGGCCGGGCGCGAGGCAGGCCAGCAGGTAGGCGGCAAGCAGCGTCGGGAGGAACTCGCCCAGCACCCGCAGGGAGGCCGCCGGGAACGGGCTCCAGGCCAGCGAGACCAGCGCCCAGGTCAGGAAGGCGAGCGCCGCCCCGGCGAGCGGCGTCCGCAGCGGGGACAGCAGCGCGCGGCGCAGGGCGGACGCGTCCTCCGCCCATCGTCCGGCCAGGAAGGCGAGCGCCGCCAGCCCGACCACCAGCGGGCTCGACCGGTTGGCCAGCACCATGGCCAGCGGCATGGCCGCGAGGAGCGCGCCGCCCGCCGCGTACATGCGGCCGGCCGCTCTCATGGACGACCTCTCACGGCGATCCGCCCCCGGGAGCGGCTGCCCTCACTGCATCTGGTGTCCGCGCTTGCCCATCTCGGCACGGACGCGGACCATGACGTATTCGGAGACGTCCTGCGTCCAGTCCTGCATCTCCTGCACCATCTCGTCGAGGAGCTGCGGCTGCGCCTCGACGTAGTGCTTGCCGGCGGGCGAGCGGAAGAAGGTTGCGATCTCCTTCAACTCGGTTTCCGAGAACTTCGACGCGTAGGTGCGCGCCGCGATGTCGATCATGCGCTGCTTCTGCAGTTCCATCTCCGGCTGCAGCGAGGCCAAGACCTCCTCGAGGTCCTTGGACAGCTCGGGACGGGTGACCGCCTGCTTGCGGATCTGGTCGGCGAAGGCCGGCAGCACCGAGTCGAACGACCGGGCGATGCCGGAGCTGAGCATCACCTCGCGGGCCAGGGCGAGGTGGGCCGGCGTGTAGGTGGCCGCGGCCGGGCTGTTGGCCGCGGGGGCGCCGGCGGCCGGCTGCGCCGCCGGCTTGGCCTGCGCGGCCTTCTGCGGCTGCGCGACCGCCGCGTGGGGGAGCGCCGGGAGCGCGAGGCCGAGCGCGAGGCTGAGCGCGAGGCCTGGCACGGCGGTGAGGCGACGGGACATGCTGGACTTTCTTGCGAGGATGGCCGGCGATGGAGGGCGGCGCCTCAGGTGAGGCTGCCGAGAACGGTGACCTCGGCCTGCCCGTCCCGCGCCGCCGCCAGGATCGCGGCGTCGGCGATGCCGAGGAACAGACCGTGCTCGACGACGCCCGGCACGGCCCAGAGGGCGGCGCCGAGGGCCTCCGGATCAGGAATCGCTCCGAGGCGCGCGTCGAGGATGTAATGGCCTCCGTCGGTGACCAGGGGCTTGCCATCCGTCAGGGCGCGCAGCCGGACCTCGCCGGAGCAGCCGGTCCCGGCGATTGCGGCCTCGACGGCCCGGTGCGTGGCCTTGAGGCCGAAGGGATTGACCTCGATCGGGAGCGGGAAGGCGCCCAGCCGCGCCACGTGCTTGGCCGCGTCGGCGATCACCACCATGCGATGGCTCGCGCAGGCGACGATCTTCTCGCGCAGGAGTGCCGCGCCGCCGCCCTTGATCAGGCGCAGCCGGTCGTCGACCTCGTCGGCGCCGTCGATGGTCAGGTCGAGCTCGGGCTGCTCGTCCAGGGTCGCGAGGCGGATGCCCAGGCCCTCGGCCTGCGCGCGCGTGGCCTCGGAGGTCGGGACGCCGACGATGTCGAGGCCGGCGCGGACGCGCTCGCCGAGGAGCGCCACGAAGGCCGCCGCCGTGGAGCCCGTGCCGAGGCCGAGCCGCATGCCCGGTTCGACGAGGTCGAGGGCGCGGGCGGCCGCGGCCCGCCGCAGGTCCGGCCCGCTCACCGGGACACGGCCCGGTCGGCGAGGGGGAGCGAGGGAGCGCGGGTCATGGGCAGCCGGTCTTTCCGTGGGCGTCGGGCGGCCCCTAGCACGGGACCGGGCCGACCGGAACGCCCCGCCCGCACGGCCGCGTCACGGACGGCCGCCCTGTGTCGGGGTGGCGCTGGCGCCCGCGCGACCCGGGGCCGGACCGGTCAGCGGTGCGTCGGACGCGCCTTCGGCGCCCGGCTTGCCCTGCTGGGTGCAGACGACCTGCTCCTTCTTCACCAGCACGAAACAGATGCTCATCTCGCCGGTGCGGTAGTTCACCCGGAAGACGCCGGCCTCGCGGGTATGCCGGCTCGCCACCAGCCCGTACTCGGACGGGGTCTGCGGCCCGGCGCCCTCTCCCGATCCGAAGCAGACCGTCTGGCCGATGCCGCCCGCCGATTCCTGGAGGCCGTACTGGCAGGAGGTCACCTCGCCGGTCACCTTGTCGACCCGGTACATCCGGTTCAGGTCGGTCTGCGGGGCGGGCACGAACTCGAAGGAGGTCGCCGCCGCCGGCAGGGCTTGCAGCGCGGCGCAGGCGGCCAGGAGGGGCAGGAAGAGTTTCATCGCGGGTCCCGGGGCTGGTACGCGCTGCGTTTCGCTGCGCTTTCGGGCGAGTCTGGGGCGCCCGGTGAGACGATCCGCGCATCCGCCGTGCTGCGCCGGTCGGCTTGCCCCGGGTGCCCGGCCCCGATAGCGACGCCGTTCGAGATCCCGCCGAGCACGGAACCGCCCAGGCATGTCTACCGAATCGACGCGCAAGCCCCCGATCGCCGTTTTCGACCTGGACGGGACGCTCGCTGAGACCGCGGGAGACCTTATCGGCACCCTCAACGTGCTGATGAAGCGCGAGGGATTGGCCGAGCTGCCCCTCTCGCAGGCGCGCGGGCTGATCGGCGCCGGCGCCCGGGCGCTGATCCGGCGGGGTTTCGAGGCCGAGGGCCGGCCACTCTCGCCGGAGGACCACGACCGGCTGTTCGACGCCTTCATTGCCCATTACGGGGCGCACCTCGCCGACACGTCCCACCTCTTCCCGGGCGTTGTCGAGGCGCTCGACGCCCTGGAGGCGGCGGGTTTCCGGCTCGCGGTCTGCACCAACAAGTACGAGGGGCAGTCGGTCGAGCTGCTGCGCCTCCTCGGCATCGGCCACCGCTTCGCGGCGATCTGCGGTCGGGACACCTTTCCGCAGTCGAAGCCCGACCCCCGCCACCTGACCGGCACCATCGCCCGCGCCGACGGCGATCCGGCCCGCGCGGTGATGGTGGGCGATTCCCGCACCGACATCGACACCGCCAAGGCCGCCGGGATCCCGGTGGTGGCGGTCACCTTCGGCTACACCGACCGCCCGGTCACCGAGCTCGGGCCCGACCGGGTGATCGAGCACTTCTCGGAGCTGGTCGAGGCGGTCGGCGCGCTCGTGCCGGCGGCCTGACCTGTCAGCGCAGCCACGCCTTCAGGCGCCGCGCCGCCTCGCGGCACTCGGTCTCCGAGCCCGCGAAGGAGAAGCGGACGTGGTGGTTGCCCACGTCCGGATCGAAATCGAGGCCCGGCGTCGCCGCGACGTGCGCCTCGTCGAGCATGTGCCGGCAGAAGTCCGAAGCGTCGTTGGTGAGGTCCGAGACGTCCGCGTAGAGGTAGAAGGCGCCGTCGGCCGGGTGGACGCGGCCGAGGCCGAGGGCCGGCAGCGCGTCCAGGAGGATCGCGCGGTTGCGTGCGTAGCCGTCGCGAACGGCGTCGAGTTCGTCCGTCGCGTCGAAGGCTGCCAGGGCGCCGACCTGCGACAGGTACGGCGCGGAGATGTAGAGGTTCTGGGCCAGCCGCTCGATCGGGCGGACCAGCGCCTCCGGCACGACCATCCAGCCGACGCGCCAGCCGGTCATGCAGTGGTACTTCGAGAACGAGTTGATCACGACCGCGTCGGGGTCGAAGCGCAGGGCCGTGACGGTGGGCTCGCCGTAGCTGAGGCCGTGATAGATCTCGTCGGAGATCAGCGGCAGGCCGAGGCCGCGCGCCGCCGCGCAGAGATCCTGCAGGGCGCCCTCCGTGATGACTGTGCCGGAGGGGTTCGCCGGGCTCATCACCAGTGCCCCGGAGACTGGCGCGCGGGCGTGGGTCTCGCGCAGCAGGGCGGCGGTCGGCGCGAAGCGGTCCTCGGCGCGCAGCACCATCGGCGCCGGCACGAGGTCGAGGGCGGCCAGGATGCTGCGATAGGCGGGATAGCCCGGCTGCGGGACGGCGACCCGGGCGCCGGAGTCGAACAGGCTCATGAAGGCGAGGATGAAGCCGGCCGAGGATCCGGTGGTGATCACCACGCGCTCCGGGCTCACCGCGACGCCGTGCCGCTCCGCGTAGTCCCGGGCGATGCGGGCGCGCAGGGACGGCAGGCCCAGGGCCTCGGTGTAGGGCACGCGGCCGGTCGCGAGCGCCCCCTGCGCGGCCGCGATGACCGCCCGGGGCGCCGGTGCCGACGGCTGGCCGACCTCCATCCGCACCACGTCGCTGCCGGCCCGCGCCTTGGCGGCGGCGGCGGCCATGACATCCATCGCGAGGAACGGCTGGACGGCGGCGGCGCGCCGGGAGATCGGGATCATGGGGTCTGCTCTGAGCCGGACGACGCTGGAGCCTCCGGGGGTTAGACGCTCCCCCTTCCCGCCTCAAGCCGGCGGCGCACGCCGCCCTCGCCGCAGGAATTGACCGGACGCCGCGAAAACGCCTAACCCAGCCCCTACCGCTCGCGCCACGCGCGGGCCGCCCCGCCGCGCAAGCGAGGATCTATGCCCTTCATCCGCCCCCTGCCCGCGCTGGTCCTGGCGCTCGGCCTCGTCGCCGTCCCGGCCCTCGCGCAGACCGCGACGCCCCCCGCCGCGCCGTTCACCGACGCGCAGCGCGCCGGCATCGAGGCGATCGTCAAGGACTACCTGATCAAGCATCCCGAGGTGCTCCAGGAGGCCCTCGCCGAGGCCGAGAAGCAGCAGGCCGAGACGCAGCGCCTGGCCCAGGCCGCCGCCCTCAAGGAATCGCGCGAGGCTCTCCACAACGGTCCCCACGACGTCGTTGCCGGCAACCCGTCGGGCGACGTCACGCTGGTCGAGTTCTTCGATTACAATTGCGGCTACTGCCGCAAGGCCCTGGGCGACATCCAGGCGCTGATCAAATCCGACCCGAAGCTGCGGGTGGTCATCAAGGACTTCCCGGTCCTCGGCCCGGAATCGCTGGAGGCCAGCCAGGTCGCCGTCGCGGTGCGCCAGCAGCTGAAGGGCGACAAGCTGTTCGAGTTTCATCAGAAGCTTCTGGAGACCAAGGGCCGGGTGAACGGCGCTCGCGCGATTCAGGTCGCCAAGGACATGGGCGTCGACACGGCCAAGCTGCAGAAGGACATGGCCTCCCCCGAGGTGAAGGCAGCGCTCAGCGAGAACCGCGGCCTCGGCGACCGCCTGGGCCTGTCGGGCACGCCGGCTTTCATCATCGGCGACGAGGTGATCCCGGGCGCCGTCGGCGTCGAGCCGATGCGCAAGACCATCGCCGACGTGCGCCAGTGCGGCCACGCCTCCTGCTGAGCTGACGGATCGGGCCGAGGAACCCCGAAGGCGGTCCGCGCAGCCTTGTCGCGCCGGGGCGCCTTCGTCTAAGAGCCGCCAGCCGCAGGGCCGCGGTGGGGTCCAGGGCCGAGCCCGGATGGACGCACCGACGTGCCGCGAGACGAAGTAGGCCGGATGCCAAAGAACGACGCCATCGATCCCGAGCTCGTGCGCGAGCTCGCCAACCTCGTGACCGAGACCGGCCTGTCCGAGATCGAGGTCGAGAAGGGCGACCTGCGCATCCGCGTGGCGCGGCGGCTCGAGCCCGTGAGCGTGCAGGTCGCGGCGCCCGCGCCGCTCGCGGCCGTCGCCCCGCCTCCGGTGCCCGCGCCCGCCGCGTCGTCTCCCCTCGCCCCGGCCGAGCCGGCCCGCGCGCAGCCCGGCACCGTGCCCTCGCCGATGGTCGGGACCGCCTACCTCCGCCCCTCGCCCGACGCCAAGGCCTTCGTGGATGTCGGCTCGACGGTCGCGGTCGGCGACAAGCTGCTGCTGATCGAGGCGATGAAGACCTTCAACGAGATCGTGGCGCCCCGCGCCGGCACGATCAGCGCCATCTTCGTCGAGGACGGTCAGCCGGTCGAGTTCGGCGAGGCCCTGCTCGTCATCACCTAGGACGTCCGCCGGGCGCCCGCCGCCCAGTCCCGGACGACGCCGCAACACGAGAGGATAGAGCATCCTGCGCGGTCCGGGATCGCCAGGACGCCCTAACGGGTCCGATGTTCGACAAGATCCTGATCGCGAACCGCGGCGAGATCGCCCTGCGCATCCTGCGGGCGGCGAAGGAGCTCGGGATCGCTACCGTGGCGGTCCACTCCACCGCCGACGCGGACGCGATGCACGTGCGCCTCGCCGACGAGAGCGTCTGCATCGGGCCACCGGCCGCCCGCGACAGCTACCTCAACATCCCGTCGATCATCGCGGCCTGCGAGATCACCGGGGCCGATGCCGTGCATCCCGGCTACGGCTTCCTGTCGGAGAATGCCCGCTTCGCCGAGGTTCTGGCCCATCACCAGATCGGCTTCATCGGACCCAAGGCGCAGCACATCCGCACCATGGGCGACAAGATCGAGGCCAAGCGCACGGCACTGAAGCTCGGCATCCCGTGCGTGCCGGGCTCCGAGGGTGGCGTCGACGACATCGACACGGCCAAGCGCGTGGCTGCCGGGATCGGCTACCCCGTGCTCGTCAAGGCGGCGGCCGGCGGCGGCGGCCGTGGCATGAAGGTGGCGCGCTCCGAGGCCGAACTGGAGCAGGCGATCGGCATGGCCAAGTCCGAGGCCAAGGCCGCCTTCGGCGACGACGCGGTCTACCTCGAGAAGTACCTAGAGAAGCCCCGGCACATCGAGGTTCAGGTGCTCGGCGACGGCCGCGGCGGCGCCGTGCACCTCGCCGAGCGCGACTGCTCCCTCCAGCGTCGACACCAGAAGGTCTGGGAGGAAGGCGGCTCGCCGGCCCTTAACGAGTCGATGCGCGCCGAGATCGGCGGTATCTGCGCGAACGCCATGAAGGAGCTCGGCTACCTCGGCGCCGGAACCATCGAGTTCCTCTACGAGGACGGACGCTTCTACTTCATCGAGATGAACACCCGCATCCAGGTCGAGCATCCGGTCACCGAGATGATCACCGGGATCGACCTCGTCATCGAGCAGATCCAGGTCGCCTCGGGCGGCCCGCTCTCGGTGAGCCAGGCGGACATCAAGGTCGAGGGCCACGCCATCGAGTGCCGGATCAACGCCGAGCACCCGGAGACCTTCCGGCCGTCGCCCGGTGAGATCACCCACTACCACACCCCCGGCGGCCTCGGCGTCCGCGTCGATTCGGCCGCGTTCCAGGGCTATCGGATCCCGCCGAACTACGATTCGCTGATCGGCAAGCTGATCGTCCACGGCCGGACCCGCAACGAGTGCCTCATGCGCCTGCGGCGCGCCCTGGACGAGTTCGTCATCGACGGGATCGACACGACGCTGCCGCTGTTCCGGACGCTGGTCCGCAACCCGGACGTGCAGAACGGCCTTTACGACATTCACTGGCTGGAGCATTTCCTGGAAGACGGCGGCATGAAAGCCTGACCGGACCTGGGCGGGGCTGCGGCGAGCGCGGCGCGCGCGGGATCTGGTCTTCGCGCCGTCCGCGCGCGACATTCACGGCATGCACGACACCGCCCGCGTGGACATCACCCCCGAGATCCTGCTGAAGGCCTACGCGGCGGGCATCTTCCCGATGGCGGAGGATGCCGACGACCCCACGCTCTACTGGGTCGAACCCAAGGCGCGCGGCGTTCTGCCCCTCGACACGTTCCGCGTTCCCCGGCGCCTCGCCCGGACGGTGCGGTCCGACCAGTTCGTGGTCCGCTGCGACACCGATTTCGACGGGGTGATCGACGGCTGCGCGGCGCCCCGGCGGGACAGCGAGCGCACCTGGATCAACGGGCGGATCCGCGAGCTCTACGGCGCCCTGTTCGACATCGGCCACGTCCACACGGTCGAGGTCTACGCGGGCGCGGACGGCCGGCTCGTCGGCGGCCTGTACGGCGTCTCGCTGGGGGCGGCCTTCTTCGGCGAGAGCATGTTCCACGAGGTCCGCGACGCCTCGAAGGTCGCCCTCGTCCACCTGATGGCCCGCCTGCGCGCCGGGCGCTACCGGCTCGCCGATACCCAGTTCGTCACCGACCACCTGTCGCAGTTCGGTGCCGAGGAAGTGCCGCGTCACGTCTACAAGCGCCGCCTCGCCGAGGCTCTCGATCAGGTCGCCGACTGGAACGTCTGGCCCGGCGACGGTTCGGTTCCGGGTACGCGGGTCCTCGAGGCGCTCGAAGCTCCGGATCGCCGCTAGTGCAGTGACGCGGGCCGGTGGCCGCTAGCGCCGACGCCGGTGGCGGTAGCCGGTCGAGAACGAGGCGTATTGACGGCCGCGCACGGACCGGTAGCGTCGACGCCGGCTGGTGCTGGCCTCGACCGTATCCTCCACCTGCGGGATCGGCTCGGCCATGGCCGCCGCGGGCGTCGCCGCCATGGCGACCGCCGTATCGGCCGAGGCGTAGCCCCCGGCGACGTTCTTGGCCGCCGGTCCGAACATCGCGAGACACTGGTTGTAGGCGAGGTCGTTCTTGAGACGCTCGCATTCACCGATGGAGCGCGGTGTCCCCTGCGCCAGGGCCGGCAGGGGCGCGAGCAGCACGACGAGAGCGGCCAGCGGCTTGAGGCAGAGAGTCGGGCGGTGCACGGAGGGGGTCTCGAGCGGCGACGGCAGGCTTGTGATCCCCGAGTGCGGCAAAATCGAGGGTCGGCCTCAGCGATCGGGCCGCTCCATCCACCGGATCAGCGGCATCAGTGGGAAGATCCACGCGATGCCGAGGATCGAGTAGATCACCGCCTGCACCGCCGCCGGCGTCTCCGAGATGCGGCTATCGGCCAGGGTCATCGCCAGCGGCCCGTAGAGGCAGACGAAGACCAGGATGGCGAGGGTGCCGATCAGGGTCCGGGTGCGGCGGCGCATTGCTGTGTTCCTGGACCGTGCCTTCGAACAGTGCTCCTGGTCCCGCGGGCGGCGCCGCGGGCTCGGACGGGCGACGGCTACCGTCCTAGAACCCGGTTGGCAACGCGCCCGCTGACGCGGGCTGCGGCGCCGGCGCCGTTGATGGGCGACCGGACATCCCCTAACCCGGGCACTGCGGGGGGCATCCCGGCATCCGCGGAAGGGACGTGCATGGACATGAGCGGCGCGGGCGACCGGCGGTCGGGGGCGGTGCGAACCTGGCTCTACGTGGTCGCGGCCCTGGTGGTCGCCATGGTGGCGGTCGGCGGTGCGACGCGGCTGACCGGGTCCGGCCTGTCGATCACCGAGTGGCGCCCCGTCACGGGCGCGATCCCGCCGCTGACGGAGGCAGACTGGGCGGCCGAGTTCGCCAAGTACAGGAACACGCCGCAATACAACATCCTCAACCAGGGGATGGGATTGTCCGCCTTCAAGGTGCTGTACGGCTGGGAATGGGGCCATCGCCTGCTCGGCCGGGTGATCGGCCTCGTGTTCTTCCTGCCGCTAATCGTGTTCTGGTGGCAGGGCCGGATCAGCCGGCGGCTCGGCCTCGGCCTGCTCGGTCTCGGCGCGCTCGGCGGCCTCCAGGGCGCCATCGGCTGGATCATGGTCGCCTCGGGCCTCCAGCCCGGCATGACGGCCGTGGCGCCGCTCAAGCTCGCCCTGCACCTCACCACCGCGAGCCTGATCCTGGCCGGGCTGGTCTGGCTGGCCGCGGGCCAGCGCCCCGGCGTCCTGGCGCCCGCCCCGGCGCGCCTGCGGGCGACCGCCCTGCTGCTGCCGATCCTGGTCCTGGTGCAGATCTTCCTCGGTGGCCTCGTCGCCGGCTCGCATGCCGGCCTCGTCTACAACACGTGGCCGACCATGGACGGCCATCTCGTCCCGCCGCTGGACAGCCTGTTCGCGATCCGGCCGTGGATCGAGAATTTCATCGACAACCACGCCTTGGTTCAGTTCGACCACCGGGTGACGGCCTACCTCGTCTTCGTCGTGGCGGTGCTGCACGCCGTCGACGCCCGGTTCACCGGCCCGAAGAGCGCGGCTGGGCGGGCCACGGGGGTCGTCATCCTCGTCCTCGCCCAGATGGCGCTTGGGATCGCGACGCTGCTCCTCGCCGTGCCGCTGTGGGCGGCGCTCGCGCATCAGGTGCTCGCCATGGCGGTGCTCACGATGGCCACCGTCCATGCCCGCCTCAGCCGGGGATCCGGCCTGGTCGAGCCCGCAGCCGCCGAGCCGCCGCTGGGCTTCGAGGGGCTCGCCGCCGGCCGCATCTAGGCTCTCGTGCGGTGCAGCGGCCTTGCTGCGCCGCACGAGACTTTTACCGCTTTCAGTGGAACCTTGGGATAACTCCCCATCAGCAATCTGCACATGGAACGACTAAGACTTCTCAAGCTTTAAGCTGCACGCGTTGCAGGAGGCTTCAAGATGTCTCTCGCGGAGGATGGTCGACCGCTCTCCCTGACCTGGCACTACACGCCGCGGGAGATCATGGCGGATGGCGTGATCCACGGTCTCGGCGTGGTGCTCGGTCTCGCCGGTGCCGTTGCCCTGGTGGCGACCGCGGTCACGGCGCATCTCGGGCTCGGCGAACGTGCGGCGGTTGTCGTGTACGCCACGGCCCTCGTCCTGATGCTCGGCGTCTCGGCCGTCTACAATCTCTACCCTGTGAGCCCGCGCAAATGGCTCCTGCGCCGCGCCGATCACGCGCTGATCTACCTGATGATCGCCGGGACCTACACGCCGCTGGTGGCCCTCGTCGGGTCGGGCCCGCGGGCCTACGCGCTCCTGGCGATGATCTGGGTCGTGGCCCTCATCGGGATCGCCGTGAAGCTGTTTCTGCCGGGCCGGTTCGACCGCCTGTCGATCGGGCTCTACCTGTTGCTCGGCTGGAGCGGGTTGTTCGCCTACGAATCAGTGATCGCGGCGCTTCAGCCGACCGCCCTGTGGCTTTTGGGAATGGGCGGAGCGCTCTATTCGATCGGCGTCGTGTTCCACATCTGGCGGACCCTGCCCTTCCAGAACGCGATCTGGCACGGCTTCGTCCTCGCCGCCACGGCCTGCCACTACGGGACGATCTGGGCCAGCCTGAACGGCTCGCCGATGACGTAGCGTTGGGATCGATTGCGATCGTGCGCGTAAAATTCCGGTTACCGTCCTGATGGAAAGGTCGAGACGCGGCGACCTGCTTTAAGTTTCCTGCGACCACGGGTGCACCACAACCTGGGGACTGATATTCCCGGGAGCTGGACCGTGGTCCCGAAGACGAACGACTCTGGCATCGCTCAGCGTTACCGGATCCTGCACGTGTTCCGCGCGCCGGTGGGCGGCTTGTTCCGGCACGTCATGGATCTCGCTCGCCTCCAGGCGGCCGCGGGGCACCATGTCGGTCTCGTCTGTGATTCCAGCACCGGCGGCGACCGCGCTGCGGGCGCCCTGGCGGACCTGGTGCCCTGCCTGGACCTCGGCCTTGTCCGGCTGCCGATGCGCCGCAATCCGCATCCGTCGGACTGGTCCTGCCTCCGGGCCGTGGCGCAGAGGGCCGCGGAGGTCGGCGCGGAGGTCCTGCACGGACACGGCGCCAAGGGCGGGGCCTATGCCCGGCTCGCCGCGGCGGGTCCGGCGATCCGCGCCTACACGCCGCACGGCGGCAGCTACAATTACCGGCCGGGCAGCCCGCTGCACCGCCTCTACATGGGTGCCGAGGCGGTGCTCGCCCGCCGCACCGACGCGTTCCTGTTCGAGAGCGAGTACGTCGCCGGCCGCCATCGGAGCTTCGTCGGCGGTCCCGAGCGCGTGACGCGGATCGTGCACAACGGCATCGCCGAGGCCGAGTTCGCGCCGCTGGACCGCGTCGCCGAGCCCTTCGACCTGCTCTATGTCGGCGAGCTGCGGGAGGCCAAGGGCCTGCCCTACCTGCTCGAGGCCCTTGTCCGGCTGCGGGCCGAGGGCCGGGCGCTGCGCCTGCTCCTCGTCGGGTCGGGACCGGATGCCGAGATCCTTCGCGACACCGTTGCGCGGCTCGGCCTCGCCGACGCGGTGGCGTTCGAGCCGCCGCAGGCGATCCGCTCCGTGCTCGCACGCGGGCGGATCCTCGTCGTCCCGTCGCTCGCGGAGTCGCTGCCCTACGTCGTGCTGGAAGCTGCCGCGGCGGCGCAGCCCCTGGTCGCCACTCGGGTCGGCGGAATCCCGGAGATCTTCGGCGCGGCCGCGCGCGACCTCGTGCCGTCGCGCGACCCGGCGGCGCTCGTGGAGGGGATCCGACGGGTCCTCGACGCCGCGCCGGAGGCCCTGGCCGAGCGGACGCAGAGTCTGAGCGCCTCGATCCGGCAGCGCTTCTCCCTGGAACGCATGGGCAGCGAGGTGATCTCCGGCTACGCCGCGGCCTTCGAGGCCCGCGCGGAGCGCCGCGATCCCGCACCGCGCGCGATCGCCGGGGCCCGGACCGCCTGACGACGAGACCAGCAGCAAGAGGAACGGGGGCCTGTGCGCCGCGGTGGAAAAGGCGGCGGCGCCCGCGCTCTTAAATGTTCCCACAACGCCCCGTGCCAAGGTTTCGCCGAGGCAGCAACCGCAAGGCTCGGGGGGAGCCGATCGATGAGCGCGTTCGACATTCGCGATCTTCTCGAGGCCGCCGTCCCGATGGAGGCGTCCTCGACCCCGGCCACGAGCAGCGTGCCCCTCGCCGAGACCGCCGTCCCCGGCCCGACGGCGATCTCGCCCGTCGTGGTGGCCGGTCTGGTGCGCGGGCTGGAATGCGCGCTCATCTTCGGCTTGGGCGCATTGCTGCACGTGCTGATGCTCCGCGGCCGCGTCCCGTTCGGGCTGACCTACGCGGGCGCGATCGGCATGATCGCGGTGATCACCGTGACGCTGATCCAGGCGTCCGGCGGCTACCGGGTCGCCGCCTTCCGGAGCTTCTTCAAGACCGCCGTCCGGCTGATCGCTGCGTGGTCGATGACGTTCCTGATGGTCGCCGCCGGCCTCGTGCTGGCCAAGGTCGCCGACCACTACTCGCGCCTCTGGCTCGCGACCTTCTTCGGCACCGGCCTCGCGATGCTGCTGGTCGGCCGCTTCGTCCTTTTCCGCATCATCGATGCCCAGACCCGGGCGGGACGGTTCGACCGGCGCACCGCAATCGTGGGCGGCGGACAGCCCGCGGAGGACCTGATCGCCGCCCTGGAGACGCAGAGCGAGAGCGGCATCCGCATCGTCGGGGTGTTCGACGACCGCAATGCCGATCGCTCCTCAGACGTGGTGGCGGGGCACCCAAAGCTCGGCAACGTCGACGACCTCGTCGCCTACGCGCGGCACGCCCGGCTCGACCTGATCGTCTTCACGATCCCGATCACCGCGGAGGCCCGGATCCTCCAGATGCTCGCCAAGCTCTGGGTCCTGCCGATCGACATCCGCCTCTCGGCGCACGCCGCAAAGCTGCGCCTGCGCCCGCGCAGCTACTCGTATCTGGGCTCCGTCCCGGTGCTGGACGTGTTCGACCGTCCGATCGCCGATTGGGACGTCGTGGTGAAGGCGCTGTTCGACCGCTGCGTCGGCCTGATGATGCTGCTGGCGCTATCGCCGCTCATGCTGGTCATCGCCCTCGCGGTCCGGCTGACATCGCGCGGGCCGGTGCTGTTCCGGCAGAAGCGCCACGGGTTCAACAACGAGCTGATCGAGGTCTACAAGTTCCGCTCGATGTACGTGGATCAGTGCGATGCCGGCGCGACCAAGATGGTGACACGGGGCGATCCCCGGGTCACGCCGGTCGGGCGCTTCATCCGGAAGACCTCGCTCGACGAGCTACCGCAGCTGTTCAACGTGCTCAAGGGCGATCTCTCGCTGGTCGGGCCGCGCCCGCACGCGTTGCAGGCCAAAGCCGCCAACACACTCTACGACCAAGTGGTCGACGGCTACTTCGCGCGCCACAAGGTGAAGCCCGGCATCACCGGATGGGCGCAGGTCAACGGCTGGCGCGGCGAGACCGACACCTCAGAGAAGCTGCAGCGGCGCGTCGAGCACGACCTCTACTACATTGAGAACTGGTCGGTGCTGCTCGACCTGCAGATCCTGCTGACCACGCCGTTCGCGCTGTTCAAGACCGAGAACGCCTACTGAGCGGAAGGGCCGGCACCGGAGCGGTGCCGGCCGGAAGCCCGCTACGGCAGCGCGCCGGCCTTCTCCTTGGCCTTCAGGATCGTGTCGCGGCAGCCCTGGGCGTCGCCGGCCTTGTCCTGCTGGCGCGCCTGGGCGACCAGCTTCTTGGCCTCCTCCACGCCCGAGGCGGTGGGCTTCACGGCGGCGTCCGACTTGGTGAGCGCCGGCGGCGTGTCGAGGGCCTTGGGCGAGTTCGAGGACGTGGTGCCGCCGGGCGGGGTCGTGCCGGTCACCGAGGCGGCGCCGGCACTGTCGAGCCGCCGCTGCAGCGTGTCGACCTCGTCGGAGCACGGGGTCGCCAGGGCCGGCGTGGCGGCCGCCAGGGCCAGGGCTGCGACGGCGAAACGGATGATCATCGAGACGAGGCTCCACGGTGTCGGGATGCGGCCGGCGCCGACCCCTCATGCGTGAGCGGACGGTGATGCGCCGGTGCGGCTACCGGGGAGACGCCGGGCGAAGGGGCCCGTTCCCGAGACAGGAGGCCGCATGCGGCCGCTCCGGAACGCGACGGGCGCCCCGCGCGGCCCTCTGGCCGCGGGAGGCGCCCGCCTCTCGACATGCTGACGGATCAGTACTTCCGGATGATCGGCTCCGGCGACATCGGCACAGGGTCGGCGCCGAAGGCGTAGCGGATGCCGGCGTAGACCGAGAAGGGCTGCGCCAGGGTGGTGGTCCGCGGATCGCTGATCCGCAGGTTGCCGGCCACCGCGCCCGGCTCGGCGTAGGTGCCGAACGTGGTGTAACGGTTGTTGGTCAGGTTGGTGATGAGGCCGAAGACCTCGAGGTTCTTCGTCACCTGATACTTCGTCTGGAAGTTCAGAACGTAGTAGGGCGGCAGCTTGCGGTTCAGGTTCGACTCGTCGCCGCGGAAGTAGGACGAGGAGAAGGCCTGGAGGTAGAGGCCGAACTGCCAGTTGGGCGTGACGAAGTAGTCGAACCCGGCCTTGATCTGGTGGGTCGGCACCAGCGGCACGACGTTGCCCTTGCGGACCTGGATCGCGCCGTCATCCGCGAGCGGGTTGTTGGGCGACGACAGGGTGCCGTTGAACTGGAAGGTCGCGTCGACCAGCGCGTAGTTGGCGTAGACCCGCAGGTAATCGGCCGTGTACTCGCCGCCGACCTCGATGCCCTGCCGCTGCGTCGACGGCACGTTGACGAAGTAGGCGCGGGCGGTGTTGCCGGGGGTGGCCAGCGACAGGATGTCGTTGGCGAGATCGGTGCGGAAGGCGCCGATCTTGTAGGTGATGATGCCGCCGTCATAGGTGTTCGGCAGCTGGCCGCGGAAGCCGACCTCGTAGGTCCGTCCGGTGACCTGCTTGAGCGGCGGGTCGGCCACCAGCGAGTTCGGCAGCAGGCACGGCCGGTCCGGGTTGGCGCAGGCCAGCTCCAGCGGGGTCGGGGCGCGGTTCGACTCCGAGTAGCTGCCGTAGAGGTTCAGCGCGTCGAAGAACCGGTAGGTCAGGCCGGCGACCGGGTTGATCTTGTTGAAGTAGTGCGTGCCGGTCACGTCCGGCGAGAAGCCGGTCAGGTCCTCGCTCTGGATGCGCGCGAAGTTGAGCCGGGCGCCGGCGGTCAGCGACAGCCGGTCGGTCACGTCGAGCGTGTCGAGGGTGTAGAGACCCATGTAGAGGTTGGAGCCGTTGACCGAGCTCGGCGCGATGCCGAGCGCGCCGGCGGTCCGTAGCTGCGGCGTGCCGAGGCCCGGGACGTTGCCGTAGAACGGGTTGCTCGGGTTGGTTGTGATCGACAGATCCGGGTTGATGACGCCGAGCGTGCTGGACGACTTGAAGCCGTAATTGGCCGCGTCGATGCTGCCGCCGACCACGAAGGTGTTGGACAGGCCGAAGATCCGGTCGCGGTTGGCGGCCTGGAGCGAGCCGCCGAAGCCTGTAGCTTCCGTCCGGGTCGTGTCCAGCGTGCCGTACGGGATGCCCGCCCGGAACGGGATGCGCTGGTTCTGCTGCCCCAGGATCAGGAACTGGTTGCGGAAGGCGAGCTGCGACTGACCGGCCGCCGGGCTGAACCCGTCATCCTCGAAGCAGAGGTTGCCGCGGAAGCTGGAGCGCGTGCTGCAGTTCTCGAAGTTGCCGTCGTTGCCGTCGACGTAGGTCTGGCTGAAGCGGCGGAAATAGGCGTTGCCGGCGAGGTCCCAGGTCGGCGAGATGTCGACCCGGCCGGTCAGCTGGAGCGTGCCGACCTCGGTGGTGGTGGTCTGCGGGAAGGTGAAGATCGCCCGCGGGTCGCGGTGGGTGAAGTCCACCGGCGTGGCCGCGGCCGCGCCGAAGAAGCTGCGGGCGGCGAGCCCGATCAGGTGGAACTCCGCATCCTGCGAGCGGTAGCCGATGTCACCGTAGAGGCGGCCGATCGTGCTCGGGCTCTCGTAGCGCCAGCCGCGGTCATTCAGGCCGTCGCCGGTGAAGTAGACGCTCCACGGGCCGGAGACCTTGCCGTACTCGAGGTAGCCGGCGGTGCGCGCGTCCGAGCCGCCCCAGGCCGAGATCTCGGTGCCCTGCCAGGTGAAGCCGTTCTTCATCTGGATGTTGACCGCGCCGCCGAGCGCGTTGAGGCCGAAGACCGGGTTGCCGGTGACCACGTCGATGCGCTGGATCGCCTGCGGCGGGATCAGGTCGAAGTTGACGATGTCACCGAAGGCCTCGTTGATGCGCACGCCGTTCTGATACACGGCGAGGCCCTGCGGCACGCCCTGCACGGGCGAGGCCGTGAAGCCGCGGTAGGTGATGTCGACGCGGTTGTTGTTGCCCTGCGAGTCCGAGACGTTGATGCCGGGCGTGCGGCGGGCCAGCGTCGTGGTCAGGTTGTCGCTGGCGCGATCGATCGTGATATCGCTCGCCGTGACCGATTCGACGGTGCTGGGGATCTTGTAGAGCGGCTGCTCGGAGCCGCGCAGCCGCACGCCGGTGCTCGGTCCCAGGGAGCCGGCCGGCGGCACCGGTCCGGGACCGTTGAAGATCTGCGCCTGGCTCGAATTTCCGCCGCCGGACCCGACCGGCGACGTCGAGACGACGCTGATCTCGCCGAGCGTGACCGATTGCTGAGCCTGCACCGCCGCCGGGAGAACCGTCCCGGCGAGAACCGATGCCGACGCGACCAGGCTGCTCCGAAGCGCCCGAAGTGACATCCCCAACCCCCTCAAACCCAAACACGTGCTCGTGACTGCCGAGCTTGGGTCTTTCTTGGCGGGTGCCGGGAACGCGCACAATTGGTTCAAGAACACGTGAGACGCGTTTCGGCCTCATTTCCGGGCCGCGCCGACCGAAGCCGCCGCCACGTGGTTAAACAGCAACAGTTTCGGTAAAGATTTCAGGCACTTAAGGATATTTCGGCAATCTGCCCGGGATAGTTTGGCAATGATCGCTGGTGCTGGGTCAGAGCCGCGCCTGAATCAGGCGCGCGATCTCGCCGAGCCGCTGCTCGAGCAGCTGCGGAACCTCGCAGACATAGGTCAGCGACTGGCTCCGCTCCTGAAAGATCCGGCGATCCCAGGCGAACTTCGTCTCCAGCTCGGACTGGTCCTTCGGGAGTTCCGTGGCGTCGGAGGCGCTCGGCGCGTCCTTCACCTGACTGATCTTGTCGGCCTCGTCGCGGATTCGCTCGGCCATCCGGCGCTGGCCCTGCGCGTAGCGCGCGATGCCACCCACCACCTTGTTGCGCTCGCCGTTCAGCACCTCGAACACGCCGGCGTAGACGCGGGTCAGGGCCTTGTCCTTCGCGTCCTTGTCGGAGCCGAACTTCTCCGCGAACGTGTCGAGGAGCGGGCCGACCTGCGAGAGGTCGGTGCGGCGCGACGCGATCTTCTGCGCCAGGACGGCGGCGTCGTTGTCGCTGCCCCAGTCGCCGGCGGCCTCCACGTCGGGGCCGGTCCAGAACTGGCCGGGGCTGAGTGTGGCGACCTTGCGCTGGACGCAGGGCCAATCCGGATCCTGTTTCGGCTGCGCCAGGGCTGGACCGGCGAGGATCGCGAGCCCCAGCGCCGGGCCGACGATGCGGGTCAGGAGGACGTTCATCGGGCGGACTCCATCAGGTGTTGTCGCCGGCCGGGCCGCCGCGCCGGGCCATGATGCCGCGGCCGGGATCGTAGGCGACCACCGCCATGCCGAAGAAGGCGAGCCCCACGCCCAGCACCACGGCGCAGGCGACCGGCTCGAACTGGAGGTAGAGGGCGTAGCGGACGAGCTGGACCGCGTGGCTGAACGGGTTCAGCTCGCAGATCCAGTAGAGGGTCTCGGAGGATTCGCGGATCCGCCACAGGGGGTAGAGGGCCGACGAGGCGAAGAACATCGGGAAGATCACGAAGTTCATCACGCTGGCGAAGTTCTCGAGCTGGCGGACCAGCGAGGACAGGAACAGCCCGATCGCCCCCAGCATCAGCCCCGTGGCCAGGAAGGCCGGCAGGGCCGCGAGGTAGCCCAGCCACGGGATGTCGCTCTCCCAGAAATACGCCACGGCCAGGAACGCGTAGGCCTGCACGATCGACACGGCGACGCCGGCGATCAGCTTGGCGAGCAGGAGCAGCCACCGCGGATAGGGCGAGGTGAGCAGCACCTTCATCGAGCCGACCTCGCGGTCGTAGACCATGGACAGCGACGATTGCATGCCGTTGAACAGCTGGATCATCACGGCGAGGCCCGGCACCACGTAGACCTCGTAGAGCACGTAGGTCTGGTAGGGCGGCTCGATGGACACGCCGAGCGTGTTGCGGAAGCCGGCGGCGAAGATGAACAGCCAGACCAGCGGCCGGACCAGCGCCGAGAAGAACCGCTCCTTCTGATTGAAGAAGCGCAGCAACTCGCGGCGGACGATGCCGCCGAGGCAGATCAGGTAGCCGACCGCGTCGAGGCGGCCGATCCGCGCGGCCTGGCCGCGCGGCGGGGCGGTGCCGATCCGGGTGGCGAGCGGTGTCGGGTTCGTCATGCCGCCGCCCTCCCCGGCTCGGCGACCAGGCGGCGGAACGCGTCGGCGAGCGCCTCGCCGGGCCTGCCGATCCCGCCGGCCCGGCCCCGGGCGACGATCCGGCCCCGGTGCAGCACCACGGCGTCGTCGTCGTCCGCGATCTCCTCGAAGATGTGGGTCGCCCAGAGCACCGACAAGCCCTCCTCCCGCACCAGGGCGCGGACGATCGCCACGATGTCGGCCCGCGACTCGAGGTCGAGGCCCACGGTGGGCTCGTCGAGGAGCAGCAGGTCCGGGCGGTGGATCAGCGAGCGGGCGATCTCGATCCGGCGCGACTGGCCGCCCGAGAGCGTGCGCACCTTGTCATGGCGGCGGTCCGCGAGTCCGACGCGGTCGAGCAGCTCGCCCACACGGACCTTGGCGGCGCCGCGGGCGATGCCGTGCAGACTCGCGTGGTAGAGGAGATTCTGCTCTACGGTGAGATCGGTGTCGAGGGTCCGGGCTTGGAACACGACGCCGAGCCGCGCCAGCGCCCGGGACGGCTCGCGATCCAGGGCGTGGCCGAAGATCGAGACCCGCCCGGTCTGGTTGTTGTAGAGGCGGGTGATGACCGAGAACAGCGTCGTCTTGCCGGCGCCGTTCGGCCCCAGCAGCGCGGCGAAGTGGCCACGCTCCACCGTGATCGAGACGTCGTCCAGCGCGGCGCGGGCGCCGAACTTGTGGCCGACATGCTCGATCAGGAGCGCCGCCGGCTCGGTCGCGCTCATCGGCCCAGGACCTTCCGGGCGTCGGAGACGGCGTCGAGGCACTCGTCGAACTCGCCCTCCTTCTGCTCCCGCTCGGCCACCCGCAGGGCCTTCTTGAGCTTCGGCACCGCCGTCTCGGGCGGGTTCAGGGCGAGGGCGTCGCGGATCATCGTGATGCCCTCGGCGCAGGACGCGGCGTCGTCGGCCGCGAGGGCCGGGCCGGCGGCGAGGAGGCAGGCGGAGAGGAGGAGGATGCGCATCACTTCACCGTCAGCGTGCCGGTCATGCCCTTGGACTCCAGGCCGTGCACCGACCACGTGTAGGTGCCGGGCTTGATCGCGACGAACTCGATGGCGATCTCGCCGGGATCGTCGAACTCCAGGTGATCGGGTGGGCCGCCGCCGTGGATCTCCTTGTGCTCGATCACGATCTGGTTGAACCAGATGTAGCGGAAGAACTCCGGCGCGTAGAATTTGTATTCCTGGCGCCCCTTGGCGACGATCCGTAGCCGGTAGGCCTTGCCGGATTCCAGCGTGATGTCCTTGTTCTCGACCACGAAGTCGTTGCCCTGATCGTCGCCCAGGACGAGGTCGGGCAGGTTCTCCCGCTTCTTGGTCAGGTCGAGGGCACTGGCCGGTGCCGCGGCGAGCAGCCCTGCCAGGCCGAGGGCCGCCGTTCGAAACATGCGTGTCATGTCGTGTTCCACCCTAGGGCCGCGTCGCGCGCGGCCGTCCTCGCTCGGCGCCCGGAGGTCGCGCGGATCAGTTCGGCGAGATCGCCACGCCCCAGGGCAGGAGCCCGACCGGGATGCTCTTCACCACCTTCTCGGCGGCCACGTCGATCACCGAGACGTCGTTAGAGGTGCCGTTCGTGGTGAAGAGCTGCTTCTGGTCAGGCGTGAAGGCGAGCTGCCAGACCCGCTGGCCGACCGGCAGATACTTCTCGACCGCGTAGGTCTTGGCGTCGATCACGGCGACGCGGTTCGCCGGCCCGAGGGCCACGAAGGCCTTGGATCCGTCCTTGGTGATCCGGATGCCCACCGGCTGGATCGCCTCGTCGTTCACGCCCGGGATCTTGAAGGTGATCTTCCTGATCACGCGGCGCTGGGCGACGTCGATCACGCTCACCGTGCCGCCGACCTCCGCCGAGACCCACAGGAACTTGCCGTCGGCGGTGAACTCGGCGAAGCGCGGCCGGGCGTCGACCAGCACGTTGTCGATGACCTGGAATGTCTTCGTATCGATGAAGTGGGCCATGTTGGTCGTCTCGGAGGTGTTGACGAGGATCTTCCCGTCCGGCGACAGGCCCATCCCCTCCGGCTCGACGCCCACCGGTACCTCGGCGAGCACCTTGTTCTTCTCGATGTCGATGATCGTGACCTGGCTGTCGTCCTCGTTGGCCACGTAGAGCGGGTTCCCGGAGGCGTCGAGGATGAACTGCTCCGGATCCGGCCCGGAGCGCAGCGAGCGCACCACCTTTCCGGAGCTGGTGTCGAGCACGTCGATCCGGTCGTCGTCGCTCGCGCAGACGAACAGCTCCTTGCCATCCTTGGAGACGGTCACACCGCGCGGGCGCCGCCCGACCTTCCACGTCGCCGTCACCGCCATCGTGTTGGTGTCGATGACGCTGACCGAGTTGCCCTTCTCGTTCGTCACGTAGGCGGTGAAGGCGGCGGCCGGCCCGCACAGGGCGAACCACGCACCGAGGGCGACCCCACTCAGACATGCCTCGACGCGGCGGCTCATACGGTTTCCTTCCCTTGCGACGGCCCGGCGCCCTGGGCGGACGTTCTCGGGGGACGTTTGTAGTGCGATTTCCGCGCGTTGCGAGGGCTTTGGTCGCTCGCCATCGCCGCAGGCCGCGGGTTCACTTGAACTTGCAGGTGGTCTCGGGGAGGTCGACGCCCAGCGTGTCGAGGGGCGTGCGCTGGTGCAGGAAACCCTGCTCCGGCGCGACGGAGACCAGCGCCTTCGGCTGTACCACGATGATCGCCTGCCGGAGCTGGTGGTCCCAGGGCCGGAAGCTCAGCGGCACGCCCTTGTAGGCCGGCAGCGTGAAGCCGGGCTCGACGAGGTACGGGGCGATCACGGCCGGGTCGTTGGTCTTCTTGGCCGTCACGGCCTCGCCCACCGTCCGCACCGCGGCCCAGACCTGATAGTCCAGCGGGCGCATCAGCCGGGAGGCGAGCCGCCGGAACCGGTTCTGGGCCTGCGCGGCGCCCCAGGTCTCCAGCACGGGGGACCAAGTCGTCGGCGTCAGCGCCTGCGTGCCGCCGACGGGGCGCGGATCGACCGTGCGGTAGGGCACGTAGTCGCCCCAGTCGCCCTCTTCGTCTGCCACGATGGCCATGTCGTAGTCGAGGCCCCGGGTGAAGACCATCGCCTCGGCGCGGGTCGGCGTGTCGCCGCGCGCCTTGGCGAGGGGGCCGAAGGTCCAGGGCTTCTCGGCGGTGATCTTCAGCGCGAACTTCCGCGCCGAGTTGCGCATCGCGTCGGCGTAGGCCTTGTCGGCGTCGGTCGGGCCGACGATCAGGAAGAGCTTCCGCCAGCGCATCACGGTCAGGTACTGCGCCAGCGCGTCAGTGAGCATCGCCCGCGACGGCAGGATGTGGAACACGTTGGCCCGGCACTCGGCTCCGCGCAGACGATCGTCGGGCGCCCCCGCGTTGAGCACGACCGCGCCCGTGTCCTTGACGGCGTCGGCCACGGCCAGAACCGCGTCGGCGGGGAGCGCCAGGACCAGGTAGCGCACGCCCTTGCCGATCAGCTCCTTGGCCGCCGCCACGGCGTCCGGCTTGTCGTCGGTCAGCGCGACTTCGTCCAGGACGTAGGTCTGCTTGGTGAAGCGGCCGGTGGTGTTGTTGTCGGCGATGCCCATCTTGGCGCCGGCCAGGCCCTCGTCCTCCGGCGCCGCCTCGGCATCGTACGAGGACGGGGCAGGCTGCGGCCGGTAGATCAGGCCGACATGGGTCTCGAGCGCCTGCGGAGCGGCGGCCTGGGCCGGCTGCGCCGCCGCGGCCGGCGCCGGGTCCTCGGCCCGCGCCGCCGCCGGGGCGATGGCGAGCGCGACGGCGGCCGCGCGCAGCCAGGACGGGCGCGTCTTGTGCCGGAGGGCCGTGTCGGGTGCAGGATGGTGCATGCGCGCGGCCTCTATCAGCTTCCGCTCAGGCCGCTCAACCGCGGCGTCTCGTCCCGACGTTCACGTTACCGTCGTGGGATAGGCGGGCGCGGAAGTACATTGCCAAATTGTCCCTTCGCCCGACCTATGGCGGGAACGATGCCGCCGCCTCGGGCGGTCGCACGCCTCGAGAGGAAGCTCCCGCCGATGCGCCACACGTCTCTCCGCGCCGCGCTCGCCTGCGGCGTCGTCCTGTGGACCGCCCTGCCCGGTGCGGCCGGCGCCGCCGAGAAGGCCGCCGTCTTCCCGGTCGAGCTGTTCGATCCCGGTGCCGCCTACGGATCCCGGACGCGGCCGGTGGACGCCCGGAAGCTCGCCCTCGTCACCGACGAGTTGCGCAACGCCCTGCGCGACAAGGCCGGTCTGGAGATCGTCGATACCGCGCCCAAGGCCGACGTCGTGGCCAAGGAGGGGCCGCTCTACAAATGCAACGGCTGCGCGGCCGACATCGCCAAGAGCCTGGGTGCGGACCTCGTCGTGACCGGTTATGTGGAGAAGGGGTCCGGCCAGATCTTCAACCTGAGCGTCGCGATCGCCGAAGCCGATACCGGCAAGGTGGTGCGCGGCGGGCAGGTGACGATCCGGGCCGACACCGACGATACCTGGGCGCACGCGATGCGTTGGGTGGTCAAGAACCGCCTGCTCGCCGAGCCGCTGCCCGGGAAGTCCTGAGACGGCCCGTTCAAGTTCGAGTGTTTCGTGCCCGCGTCCACCATCCCGCAAGACCCCCTGCCCCGGCTCCTCGTCAGCGTTCGCGATCCGGCCGAGGCCGAGGCAGCCCGCCTCGCCGGCGCCGACCTGATCGACGCCAAGGACCCGGAGCGCGGGGCGCTCGGTGCCCTGGACGAGGACGTCGTGCGGGAGATCGTCGCCCGCGTGTCCGGAGGGGCCGCGACGAGCGCGGTGGCCGATCCGGCGGCCGGATCCGTCGCCGCCCTGGCCCGGACCGGCGTCGACTGGGTGAAGGTCGGTCTACGTCCTGCCGAGATCCGGGACGCGGCGACGCTGGCCGATCGCGTCGCGGCCGCGCCGGGCCGGCTGATCGCCGTGCTGTTCGCCGAGGACGGGCCGGCGGCCCCGCACGTGCCCGCCCTGGCGGCGGCAGGCTTCGCCGGCGCCATGATCGACACCGCCGGCAAGACTGGCGCCCGCCTGCCCGACCTCGCCGCGCCCTCGGACCTCTCGGCCTTCACCACCGCCTGCCGGGCCAACGGCCTGATGAGCGGCCTCGCCGGGTCGCTGCGGGTCATCGACATCCCCGGCCTCTGCGCGCATCGGCCGGATTACCTCGGCTTCCGCGGCGGCCTGTGCCGGGACTTCGACCGCCGCAACGGCATCGATCCCCTGCGCGTGGCCGAGGCCCTGCGCGCCCTGCGGCCGAGCCGGCAGGACGCGGCGTGACGAGCGTCATCAAGATCGGCGGCAGCCTCGAGGCGGATCCGCATCGCCGCCGCGCCCTGCTGGAGGCGATCGGCGACGGAACGCACGGGCGCTGCATCGTGGTGCCGGGCGGCGGCGCCTTCGCGGACGCCGTCCGGGCCGCGCAGGCGCGGGAGCGCTTCGGCGACGCCGAGGCCCATCGCCGGGCGCTCGACGCCATGAGCGACGCGGCCGGCATCTTCCGCGGGATCGAGCCGCGGATGGTGCAGAGCCTGGAGCCCTGGGCTGAGACGGCGCCCGCGCGGATTCGGGTCTGGAACCCGCGCGTTCTCCGAGCCGGCCACCCGGACATCCCGGAGACCTGGGACGTCACCTCGGACAGCCTCGCCCTCTGGCTCGCCGCGCGGGTCGGGGCGGAGCGCTGCGTCCTGGTGAAATCCGTCGATGCGCCGCCGGGCGTCGACCCCGCCGCGCTGGCGCGGGACCGGATCGTGGATGCCGCCTTCCCGGGCTTCGCGGCATGTTTCGGGGGTACGATCGAGGTCTGGGGACCGCACCGCCGCGTCGCGGTCGAGACGAGGGCCGCCGCGTGAGCACCGCCGAGCACATCGTCTTCGTTACCGGCCGCCTCGCCCGGGCGCGGCTCGAGAAGGTCGCGGCGGGGCTCCCGCAGACCCTCCACTGGAGCATCGCGGATGCCGGCGTGAAGGTCGCGGCGCTGATGACCGAGGAGATCATCCGCCGGCGGGTCGTGCTGCCCGAGGGCGCCACGCGGATCGTCCTGCCGGGCCGGTGCCGGGCCAATCCCGAGCACCTCGCGGCGCATTTCGGCGTCCCGGTGGAGCGCGGCCCCGACGAGGTGGTCGACCTGCCGGCCTGGCTCGGCCTGACCGCCCGCAAGGTCGACCTGTCCCGGCACGACCTCCGGATCTTCTCGGAGATCGTGGACGCGTCGAAGATGAGCGTCGACCAGATCCTCGCCAAGGGGCTCGATCTCGCCGGGCGCGGCGCGGACGTCATCGATCTCGGCGGCCTGCCCGATACCCCGTTCCCGCACCTCGAGGATTCCGTGCGGGCCCTGAAGGGCGCCGGCCTGAGGGTCAGCGTCGATTCCTTCTCCCGCGAGGAACTGGTCCGGGGCGCCGGCGCCGGCGCCGACTTCCTGCTGAGCCTGAACGAGGAGACCCTCGATCTCGCCTTCGAGACCGATGCGATGCCGATCCTCGTACCGATGCGGCCGGACGACCTGCCCTCCCTCGATCGCGCGATCGAGCGCATGCTCAAGGCGGGGCGGCCGTTCCTGGCCGACCCGATCCTCGAGCCGATCCACCACGGCTTCGTCGACTCGATCGCGCGATACCGCGACACCCGCGCTCGCTGGCCCGAGATCGACATGATGATGGGCACCGGCAACCTCACCGAGCTGACCGAGGCCGATTCCCTGGGCGTCACGGCGCTGCTCGTCGGGATGTGCTCGGAGCTGTCAATCCGCAACGTGCTGATCGTGCAGGTCTCCAACCACACCCGCCGAACCGTCGAGGAGCACGACGCTGCCCGGCGGGTCATGTACGCGGCCAAGGCCGATTCGGCGCTGCCGAAGGGCTACGGACAGGCGCTCCTCGCCCTTCACGACAAGCGCCCGTTCGTGCAGACCGCCGACGAGATCGCCCAGGCCGCCGCCGAGGTGCGCGACCCGAATTACCGGATCGTGATCGCCGAGGACGGGATCCACCTCTACAACCGCGACATCCACAGGGTCGGCACCGACGCGATGGCCTTCTTCCCCGACCTCGACGTGGCGAGCGACGGCGCCCACGCCTTCTATCTCGGCGCCGAACTCGCCAAGGCCGAGACAGCGTGGCGGCTCGGCAAGCGCTACGTTCAGGACGAGGCCCTCGACTGGGGCTGCGCGGCCGACGCCGACGTCGAGGATGCCACCGCCTTCAAGAAGGCCGGCCACACCCGCCATTCCGGACCCGACGCGCCCCCGCCCGGGACCCGCGACGCGCGCTTGGCCGGGCCCGAGGCCGGCGCGAGCCCGCCCGAGACCGTCCCGGAGGCCGCGGCGCGCGCCGCGGTCGCGCCCGAGCGCCCGCAGGATCCGCCGTCGAAGCTGGTCTGCGGGCGCCTCGTCCCCGCCGACAAGGCGTGAGGCCATGCCGCTGATCCTCGAGACCATCGTCACCACCTTGTCCCCGGCGGGCGAGCTGCACCTCGTCCCGTTCGGGCTGATCGGCGAGGATGAGGGCTACGTCCTCGCGCCGTTCCGGCCATCGCCGACGATCGTCAACCTAGAGGCCAATCCCTGCTTCGCGGCCTCGAGCCCGCGCGACATCCGGGTGATCGCCGGCGCGGTGACGGGCCGGCGCGAGTGGCCGACGCTGCCGTGCGCGGCGATCGAGGGCCGCCGCCTCGCCGACAGTTTCGGCCACGCGGAGTTCGAGGTCGCCTCCGTCGAGGCCCACGAGACTCGGCCTCGCTTCCGCGGCCGGATGGTCCACAGCGCCGCGCACGCGCCGTTCATCGGCTTCAACCGCGCGCAGGCGGCGGTCCTCGAGGCCGCCATTCTTTCGACCCGGCTCCACATGCTGGAGCCCGAGAAGGTGTTGACGGAGATGGCCTACCTCGCCATCGCCATTGGCAAGACCGCGGGACCGCGCGAGCGCGAGGCCTGGGGTTGGATCGAGGACAAGGTCGCGGCGGCCCTCGGCCCCGAGGCGCGCGTCCTCGATCGCGACGACCGCTGAGGGCGGGAGGAGAAGGACAAGATGAAGAAAATCACCCTGGCCCTGGCGGCCACGGCGGCCCTGGTGGCGGCGACCGCGCAGGCCCACGGCCCGACCCGGCGCAAGATCACCGAGTCGATCGAGATCAACGCCCCCGCCGACAAGGTCTGGGCCGTGGTCGGCGACCTGAAGAATTCCGACTGGATGCAGAACGTCACCAAGACGGAGCTCAACGGCGACCCGGCCGGCAAGTTTAAGCGCGTGCTGACGCTCAAGAACGGGAATCAGATCTCCGAGACCAGCAACAAGTACAAGCCGGAGGACAAGCTGTTCTCGTACTACATCGACAAGGTCGACGTGAAGGATCTTCCGGCGAACGACTACTCGGCGACCATCACGGTCGAGCCCGAGGGCAACGCCAAGTCGAAGGTCGAGTGGAAGGCGGCGTTCTACCGCGGCTACATGAACAACGACCCGCCGCCGGATCTGAACGACGAGGCCTCCGAGAAGGGCGTCGGCGACTGGATCAAGGCGAGCCTCGCCAACCTGAAGGCCAAGGTCGAGAAGGGCTCGTGAGCCCGGCTCGGGGCCGCGCGACCCTCGTCGCCGGCCTCGTCCTCGTGGCGACTGCCTCCCGCGCCGAACCGGCCCGGGAGGCCATCGTCACCGCCCAGCTCGGCGGCGCGGTCGAGATCGTCGACTTGGCCGCCGGGAAGGTGGTGCGCCGAATCCCCGTCGACGGCGCCCCGGCCGGGATCGCCCTGTCGCCCGATCGCCGGCGCGCCTACGTCACGCGCCCCGAGGGGCACGGTCTCGCCATCCTCGATCTCGACGCCGGCAAGATCCTGTCCGAGGTGCCGCTGCCCGGCGGCCCGCTCGGCGTCGCTTCCGACCCGCGGGGCGGCGCGGTCTACGTGGCCGACTGGTACGGGCACCGCCTGTTCGTGCTGACCGAGCGCGACGGCACCCTAATTCCGGACGGCGAGATCGCGGTCGGCGCTTCGCCCTCGGGGATCGCCGTCAGCCCCGACGGGGCGACGCTCTACGTCGCCAACCGCGAGGCCGACACGGTCTCGGTCGTGGACGCCGCGACCCGGCGGGAGACCAAGGTCATCCCGGTGGGGCAGCATCCGTTCGGAATCACGCTCGATGCCGCGGCGGGGCGCGCCTACACGGCCAACGTGACCGGCGACGACGTCTCGGTGCTGGATCTGAAGACAGAGCGCGAGATCGGCCGCATCCCGACCGGCCGCCGGCCCTACGTCATCGCCCTCGCCGGCGGGCGCGGCTTCGTGACGGACCAGTATGCCGGCAGCGTCACGGCGTTCGACCTCGCCACGCTCAAGCCGATCGCCGACGTCGATGTAGGCGACCACCCGGAAGGGATCGCCGCGGATCCCGACGGACGCCTCTACGTCGCCAACTGGGGCGACAACACGCTGAGCGTCCTCGATTCGAAGACTCTCAAGGTGCTGGCGACCATCCCGACGGGCAACGGCCCACGCTCGTTCGGCGCGTTCCTGCGCTGAGCGTCAGCCCGGTCGGCGCTGGGGCGCCCGCCGGTAGGCCGCCCGGGCCATCAGGAGCGCACCGCCGACCTGCAGGAAGCCGGTCTCGCCGAGATCCGAGGGGGCAATATGCGCCTGGATCAGCAGCCGTGTCAGCGCGTTCAGCGCGAGCAACGTCAGGCAGAAGGCCGCGGCGGCGAGCAGGCTGGCGACGAACTCGGGCATGATCTCCCTCCCGTGTCGAACGGGAAGAGATTAGCAAGCCGCGCGCCAAGGCCAAGCTGTCGGGACGTCCGATCTCAGCGCTTGCGTCCGGGGGGTGCGGGCGCCGGCGTCCCGGCCTGAGCGGCCGGTGTGGGCCGCGGCGTCTCGACGGCGAGCCGCTTCACCGGCCAGCCGTCGCTCCAGCGCTCCATGTCGGCGAGGCGCGGATTGTTCTTCAGCGCCGCCGCATCCGACCCGGCGAAGGCCGCCGCGGCGGCGAGGTCGAAGGTCTTCCAGAAACCGAGATAGTCGAGCGCGTCGACCCGGGCGAGGTTGATCTGCGAGACCAGGGTCTGCTGCTCGCCGGACAGCGCCATGTCGGCGGACCAGCGGAACGGCGGCGGCTTCGCTGCGTCCTTGGTCCCGTCCTTCGGCTCCGGTCCCGGCTTGATGGCGCCGCCGTCATAGGCCGTATCCACCCCCGCCGGGGACGCGAGGGTCGCCGTCAGGGCCGGAAAGCCGTGATCGTCCGACAGGGCCCGCACGAAGAGCTTGCGCTCCAGCGGCACGGCACTCGCCTCGCGCAGGAGGCGCTTGGCCGCGAGATCGGCGGCCCGCGTGTCTTTGTCGCCGACCATGGTCACGATCAGCGTCGCGGGATCGATCGCCGACAGGTCGGTGAGGGCGATGCCGCGGGATTTCGGCCCGCTGGCGATGCCGCCGGGCATCACCGCGAAGATCAGCTTCGGCACCGGCAGGCCCTGGGCCTTGGCCGCGGCAGCCAGATCCATGGCGAGCGGAGCCCCGGCGAGATGGCCGATCATCGCGACGCGGCCGAGGTCGGGCTTCGCCTCGCCGTCCGTCGCGATCTCGGCGAGGGCCGCCTTGACGAGGGATTCCGCGATGGCCGGGGCGTCGGCCGGGCGGGTCCGATTCACCTCCTGAAATCGTGGATACAAGACGAGCCAGCCCTGGCGGGCGAGATGATCGATCCAGCCGCCGTAGCTCTGCGGATTGACCGCGCCCCACCCGTGCAGGACGATCGCGACCGGCCGGCCCGTCTCGGGGGCCGCGCCCGCGGCGTAGAACGCGTAAGTCGAGGCCGTGCCGCGCCCGAGCAGCCGCTTGGTCACCGTCGCCTTGCGGTCACCCACACCGCCCGCGCCGTTGGCGGGCTGGGCGGGCGGGGTCGCCGCCTGAACGGACGCGAGACCGGCCAGGGTCATGATCGCGGCGGCGGTGAGCGAGCCGCGAAGAACTGTGAGACGCATCCGGGACTCGACTGAGAGACGCACTGCGTCGGCAGGTCAGAATGCGCTGAATAGCAGATTCTCTCGTCTTGGCGACCCGCTGGCGCAGTCTCCTGTCAAGGTTCCGCGGCGGAAGCTAGGTCGGGCCGCAGCCCGCGGGACCCGGACGGTCGAGCTGCCGCGCCAGCGCCGCCAATTCCGCCGGCAGGTCGCGATCCGCCGTGCCGTAGACACTGAGCAGCCCCTCCCGGACCGTGTCGAGAACGGCGGATTCCGCCGAATCCCGCGAACCGGGGCGTCGGAGTGAATCGGCGTGGTTGGTTGCGACAATCTTCATGGCGGCGTCGGGGATCGGTTGTACTGCGGAAGTCCGGGCGCGGCGCGCTCCGGAGTGGCGTACAACTGTGCGGCCGCCTCAGGTTTCCAAGCCGGACGGGATTATTTTGCCGCCCGGTCCGATAACGGACGGTCCCGACCCGGCCGAGGGTCGCCCGGCCGCCTGCTCCACCCAGGCGAGGATGTCTTCGGCGCGCCACGGCTTCGGGATGAAGGTCGCCGAGACGCGCAGGTCGCTCGGCTGGTCGCCCGCGTCGCCCGAGGTCAGCAGGACCCGCACACGCGGCCAAGTCACGCCGATGATCCGCGCGAGCTCGAAGCCGCCGATCGGTCCGGGCGTGCGGACGTCCGAGAAGACGACACTGACCTCGTCCGCGCGATCGTTGAGGATCGCCAGGGCGCGATCGGCGGTCTCGGCCTCGATCACCGTGAAGCCGGTATCCTCCAGCAGCGTGGCCGCGAGGAAGCGCTCGTCGGGCTGGTCCTCCACGACGAGGATCACGGGCTTCTGGCCAGGCTGTACCGAATCGCTCATGGACCAGGACACTCTACAGGGGCTGAACGGCGGTCGCTTCGATCGGTTCAACGCCCGAGCGCCGCGAAGGGCCAGACCCGCGCGGGCACAGATCCTCCTTGGATCCTTGCACGATTGTGAAGTTGTGGCCGTGTCTTGGGTAACACAGCCACCCCGGAACGCGCCCGATCGGGCGTCCTAGGCCGACTATTCAGCCGACGCCGTGCGATTTCAGGAAGGCCAGCGCGCGCTTCCAGCCGTCCTCCGCCGCCTCGCGGCGGTAGCTCGGACGATAATCCGCGTGGAAGCCGTGCGGCGCGTCCGGGTAAACCACGAGTTCGACGCTCTTGCCGGCCGCCCTGGCGCGGTCGCGCGCCTCCTCGACCGCCGCCACGGGGATGCCGGTATCGGCCCCTCCGTAGAGGGCGAGGAGCGGCACGTGGATCTCGGCCGCCACGTCGCCGGCGGTGCGCGGCTGGATGTCGGTCCGCTCGCCACCGACCGGCCCGTACCAGGCGACGGCCGCCTTCAGGTCGCGACGATGCGCCGCGTAGAGCCACGTGGCGCGCCCGCCGCGGCACCATCCCATGACGCCGAGGCGGTTCGGGTCACCTTTCGCCGCCGAGGCCGCCCAGGCCACCGTCGCGTCGAGATCGCCGATCCACTGCGCGTCCGGCGTCTTCGCGATGACGTCGCGGATGATCTGCTTCGGATCCGACATGGTCGAGAGGTCGCCCTGGCGGGCGTAGAGCTCGGGGGCCACGGCGCAGTAGCCGGCCTTCGCGAGCCTGCGGCAGATGTCCTTGATGTAGTCGTGGACGCCGAAGATCTCCTCGATCACCAGGACGATCGGGAACGGGCCCGCGCCCTCCGGAACCGCGCGGTAGGCCGGCATCGGCCCGTCCGCGGCCGGGATCTTCACCTCGCCGGCCTCGATGCCCGCACTGTCGGTGTGAATCACCTGGGCCTCGACGCGGGTGGTCGCGAGCGTCAGCCCGCTCATCAGGCTCGTCATCACGAAGCCCCGTCGCGACAGGGGCGGCGTGATCAACCCGTCGAGTCCGGCCCGGTCGTGATCCGCCATCGTGCTCTCTCCCTCGTTCCGAGGCTGAGGGCTATCCGCGGGCGGCCGCCCGGGTCAAATCGGTCGCCGTCGCCGGGCCCTCAGGCGCCGGCGGCCGCCAGGGCCCGGACGGGCCGCGGGCTGGCGGCGCGCGCGGGCTCGGCGATCTCGCGGGGCTTCAGCATGTCGCCCAGGCTCACGAAGGTCTCGGCGGCCGGCGAGATCACGGCGCGGATGCCGTAGCCCAGCGCGAAGGAGCGGATCAGCTCAGCGTCCCGCGGGATGCCGAACCGGTCGAGAGCGGCGAGGAACGCCTCGCGGAACAGACTCGGCCGGCACCAGCGCTTCTCGGCCATCTGCAGCGGCCAGTCCCACAGGCCCTCCGCCCGGCGCGTCGCGAGCGCCGAGCGGGCGATGAAGTAGCCGGTCTGGCGGTGCTCGATTCCGTCCGCCTGCACCGACCAGTCGTCGTTGCCGAACAGTTCGACCTCAGCCGCGTCGCCCATCGGGTCCTCCGCCCTGAACCAGCCTTCCGGCGCACCGGAACATTGCCGGAACACTGGAGCGGAAATCGGCGGTGGTCAAGGCGCTTGTTCCCGGTGCGTTCGCGAATCGCGCGGGCGCGCCTCAGCGGGCCTTGAACATGGCGTGCTCGATCCGGTCGCCCGGGGCGATCCCGAGCTTCGCCGCGGTGCCGGCGTTCAGCTCGAGCACCGCCACGACCGGGCCGCCCGACGGGATGATCGCCGTGGAGAGCGGCTCGGTGTCGGCGGCGATCCGGCTGATCGTCCCGTCGGGCCGGATGAACACCATGTCGAGCGGCAGGTAGGTGTTCTTCATCCACATCGTGACGGGCTGGTTCTGCTCGAAGTCGAACAGCATGCCGTGGTCGGCCGCCATGTGCCGGCGGAACATGAGGCCGCGGGCGCGGGCGGCGTCGTCGCGCATCACCTCGACGTCGAAGCGCTTCGGCCCGGCCTTCGTGACGATCGTCAGCGGCTCCGACTTGGTCGCGGCGGCCCGGGCGGCCGCCTGCGCCACGACGGCGGGCGCCGGGGCGATCGCGGTCAGGGCGAGGCAGGCGATGGCGGCCGCCCGGGCGGTGCGAAGGAGGGATCTCACAGGCTCATGCCTCTCGTGGGATGGCGCGCGGACCGTGAGGCCCGTCGCCCGGTGATAGACCAGGACATGCCGAAGGGGAATCCGGCTCCGGATTTTCCGAGCATCGACAAGGAGATAGGACGGGGTGTGCCCGGCTGGGGAAACGCGGCCTCAATGGGACGCGGGCATCGTCCCGTCGATCAGCCGCACCTCCGCCGCCATCACGCCCTTCGAGCCGTCGCCGTAGCGCACCAGGACGGACTCGCCGGGCTTCAGCTCGGCGATCCCGTAGCGCCGCAGCGTCTCCATGTGCACGAAGATGTCCGGCGTCCCGTCGCCGCGGGTCAGGAATCCGAACCCGCGCAGGCGGTTGAACCACTTCACGACGGCGGTCTCGAGCCCGCTGGTCGGCGTCACGGTGACGTGCGTGCGCGGCATCGGCAGCTCGGAGGGATGCACCGCCGTCGCCTGATCGAGGGAGATGACCCGGAAGGCCTGCCAGCCGCGGGGCCGCTCGACGGCCTCCACGACGATGCGGGCGCCCTCGCTGGCCGCCTGGTAGCCGTCGCGCCGCAGGCACGTGACGTGGAGCAGGATGTCGGGCGCACCGTCGTCGGGCACGATGAACCCGAAACCCTTGGAGACGTCGAACCACTTGATGCGGCCGGCCACCTCGACGAGGTCGAGCGCCTCATCCTCGTGCTGATCCAGTTCGCCGGTTCGGGCGACAATCCCCCGCTCGGGGTTCTCCGGCCCGGATCCGCGTTCGTCAGACATGGCCGAGCAACCTACACCGAATCACGCCGCGCGCTCTCCCAGCAAGATTAACGAAGTCCTGATGTCCGGGAAGCCCATTTGGCCGGCAGAACAGTGACGCCAAGTTGCAATCTTGGCGCAAGGAGGCGGGGCCGCAACAGTCGATCGGTCGCAGGCTCGGGCGAAACCGGCGTTTAAGCGTCGGGGCTGCCGAGGGGTTTTCCGGATGCCGGCTCTCCCTCCCGGCACTCCCGCGCACGCCGCGTCGGCGTTCACGTTTCCGAGAGCCGACGTACCCGCTTCGGGCTCGGTCGGAGCGTCCGTCGCACGGCGCGATGGAAAGGGCGGCCCCGACATGGTTTGGGTGCACCATCATGTCCGTTGACGTCACCCTCGTCCGTCCCGTCGCCGCCTCCCCGGTCGCGCCCGCCTCGCAGCGGCGCCGCCTGCCGATCATCGACGCGGCGCGGGCGGCCGCCCTGCTGGCGATGGCGAGCTACCACACGCTCTGGGATCTCGGTCACCTGCGGCTGACCGCGGAGAACTACGCGCTGACGCCGACGGGGCGGCACGCCGCCGAGGCGATCGCCGGCACCTTCCTGGTCCTGGTCGGCATCGGCCTCGTGCTGATGAACGGGCGCGGGGTCCGGCTTCGACCGACGCTGCTGCGGCTCGCGCGGATCGGCGGGGCGGCGCTCCTCGTGACCCTCGGCACCTGGGTCATGTTCCCGGACGCCTTCGTGTTCTTCGGCGTGCTCCACTGCATCGCCGTCTCGAGCCTGCTCGGGCTGCCGTTCCTGTTCCTGCCGGTCCCGGTCACCGCCGTCGCGGCCGCGGCCGTGCTCGCCGCGCCGCACGTGGTGCACGCGCCGGTCCTCGACGCGCTGGCCCTGTTCTTCCTCGGCCTCGGCTCGGTGGTGCCGCGGACGAACGACTACGTGCCGCTCTTCCCCTGGTTCGGACTGGTGCTGGCCGGCATCGTCCTGGGTCGTCTGGCCCTGCCGCCGCTCGCCCGGTCGCGGCTGGGAGCCTGGGCGCCGCGCACGCGGCTCGGCCGCACCGCCACCTTCGCGGGCCGGCACAGCCTCGCGATCTACCTCATCCACCAGCCGCTGCTGCTGGCGCTGCTGACCGGGCTCGTCGCGGTGGTCGGCGCCAATCCGCGCGCCGGGCTGCGGGCGTTCCGCGCCGATTACGTGACGATCTGCGCGCGCACCGGCGGCGAGCCGCCACTCTGCCGCATCGCGGCCCGCTGCACCTCGGAGGCGCTGCTCCGCGAGGACCTGTTCCGGGAGGATGGCCGCCCATTCAGCGGGACGGAGCGCCTGCGCGCGCAGGCGATCTCGCAGGGCTGCTACGCCACCCTGGAGGCCGCCACGCGATCCGCGCGCTGAACGCGGCTACCGACCTCGCAGGGTTGGTCGCCGGCGCGGACCGGATCAGTCCTTGGCGCGCTCGACGTAGGATCCGTCGGCCGTCATGACGACGACGCGGGTGCCGGCGGCGATGTGGGGCGGCACGGTCGTGCGCACGCCGTTCGACAGGGTCGCGGGCTTGTAGGACGACGAGGCGGTCTGGCCCTTCAGGACCGGCTCGGTCTCGGCGACCTCGAGCGTGACACGCTGGGGCAGCTCGATGGTCAGCGGGACGCCGTTATGGACGGAGAGCATCACCGCCATGCCCTCCTGAAGGTACGGGGCGGCGTCGCCGACCACGTCCTGCGGCACCGCGATCTGCTCGTAGTTCTCCGGGTTCATGAAGTGGAACCCCTCGCCGTCGCTGTAGAGAAAGGTGTGCTCGCGATCCTCCACGAAGGCGCGCTCGACCTGCTCGGTCGTCCGGTAGCGCTCGGACACCTTCACGCCGTCCGTGATCCGGCGCATGTCGAGCTGGGTCACCGGGGTGCCCTTGCCGGGGTGGATGTTCTCGGCGAACAGGATCACGTAGAGCTTGCCGTCCTTCTCGACGACGTTGCCCTTACGGAGCGTTGAGGCGATCACCTTCACGGAATTGCGTCCTGCATTGACATGGGGGCCGGCACGCGCCAAGCGCGGGCGCTGCATCTCGGACCCCGCCACTATCGCATCTGCGCCGCGGTTGCCAGCGGGCGGGCGCGGACCGTCGATGGCAACCGGCATCGGCCGCGGCGCGTCTCCGCGGCCCGGAGCCAGTCAGGTCCGAGGATGAGAGTGCTCCAGAACGCGACGCGTCCCGGTCGGAGCCGGCCGGTCCCGATCCGGCGCGGAGGCCGGTCGTGAGCGGACCCGCCTCCCCCTGGTGGTCGGCCGGCCGTCACGCCGACCGGCGCCCGGCGCTGATCCTGCGCAACCGCGTCCTCGCGGCGTTCCGCGCGTGGTTCGCGGACCGCGACTTCGTCGAGGTCGAGGCCGCCTGCCTGCAGGTCTCGCCCGGCAACGAGGCGCATCTGTCGGCCTTCGCCACGGAAGCCATCGGCGCGAGCGGCGCCCGCACGCCGCTCTACCTGCACACCTCGCCGGAATTCGCCTGCAAGAAGCTCCTGGCCGCGGGCGAGACGCGGCTGTTCAGCGTCGCCCGGGTGTTCCGCAACCGCGAGCGCGGGCCGCTGCACCATCCCGAATTCACGATGCTCGAGTGGTACCGCGCCGGCGACCCCTACACGGCGCTGATGGCGGATTGCGCCGCCCTGCTCGCCGGCGCGGCCGAGATCTCCGGCGCCCGCCGCTTCACCTTCCGCGACCGGGAGACGGACCCCTTCGCCGAGCCGGAGCGCCTCACCCTGGCCGAGGCCTTCGACCGCTTCGCCGGGATCGACCTGCTGGCGAGCGTCGCACCGGGCGGCGAGACGGACCGCGAGACTCTGGCCGCCGCCGTCGCGGCCTCCGGCCTCCGGGTCGCCCCGGACGATACCTGGGCCGACCTGTTCTCCCGCGTCCTCGTCGCGCGGATCGAGCCGCATCTCGGCCTCGGCCGCCCGACCATCCTGTGCGAGTACCCGATCAGCGAGGCCGCCCTCGCCCGTCCGGCGCCGCACGACCCGCGGGTGGCCGAGCGGTTCGAGCTCTACGCCTGCGGCGTCGAGCTGGCCAACGCGTTCGGCGAGCTGACCGACCCGGCGGAGCAGCGCCGCCGGTTCGAGGCCGAGATGGCCGAGAAGCAGCGGGTCTACGGCGAGCGCTACCCGATCGACGACGAGTTCCTCGCGGCGCTGGCCGTCATGCCGGAGGCGTCGGGAGTTGCCCTGGGCTTCGACCGCCTGGCGATGCTGGCCTGCGGGGCTACCCGGGTCGAGGACGTGATCTGGACTCCCGTGGCGGAGACGCGGCCATGAACCGGGTCCTGCGCAGCGCGGACGACCTCCTCACCGCCGGCCTGATCTCGGGGGCGGAGGCCGAGGCCCTCGGCGCCGTCCTCGCGCGCTACGCGGTCTCGGTGACGCCCGACATGGCCGAGCTGATCGACTCGCAGGACCCCGACGACCCGATCGGCCGCCAGTTCGTGCCCCGCACCGCGGAAGCCGTGGCGACGCCGGAGGAGCGCGCCGACCCGATCGGCGACGCCGCCCACGCCCCGGTGACGGGGATCGTGCACCGCTACCCGGACCGCGTGCTGCTGAAGCCGCTCCACATCTGCCCGGTCTACTGCCGCTTCTGCTTCCGCCGGGAGATGGTCGGACCCGACGGGCTCGGGACCCTCACCGACGCCGAACTCGACGCCGCCCTCGCCTACATCGCGCAGGATCCGCGGATCTGGGAGGTGGTTCTTACCGGCGGCGACCCGTTCGCGCTCTCGCCGCGCCGCCTCGGCGCCATCGCGGAGCGCCTCGCCGCCATCCCACATGTCCGGGTCATGCGGGTCCACACGCGCGTGCCCGTGGTGAAGCCCGATCTCGTCTCCGACGCCCTCGTCGAAGCGCTCAAGCGGTTCGGGCGCGCGGTCTTCGTCGCCGTCCACGCCAACCATCCGCGGGAATTCACCGCCGCCGCCAGCGCCGCCTGCGCCCGCCTGGTCGATGCCGGCATTCCCCTGGTCAGCCAGTCGGTGCTCCTGCGCGGCGTCAACGACGAGGCCGCGACCCTCGAGGCGCTGATGCGGGTCCTCGTCGAGAACCGGATCAAACCGTACTATCTCCACCACGGCGACTTGGCCCCCGGGACGGCCCACCTGCGCACGGACGTGCCCGAGGGGCAGGCGCTGATGCGCGCCCTGCGCGGCCGCCTCTCCGGCCTCGCCCAGCCGACCTACGTGCTCGACATTCCCGGCGGCCACGGCAAGGTACCGATCGGACCGGGCTACCTGCACGACACCCCCGACGGGGTGCGCGTGACCGATCCGGGCGGGCAGGACCACGCCTACCCGCCGAAGGCGTGACGGAGACTCTTCGATTATGCGCAGGCTTTGGGGCCGCCTCACCTCGGTGAACGTGCAGAAGGCGGTGTGGGGACTCGACGAGACGGGCCTGCCGTATGAGCGGGTCGAGGCCGGCGGCGCCCACGGGGTCGTCGACGACCCCGGCTACCGCGCGATGAACCCGAACGGCCTCGTCCCGACCTTGGAGGAGGACGGCTTCGTCCTGTGGGAATCCAACGCGATCCTCCGCTACCTGGCGGCGGTGAGCCCGGCCCTGGCCCTGCCGGCTGACCCCCGGGCGCGCGCCCACGCGGAGCAGTGGCTCGACTGGCAGGCCACGAGCTTCACGCCGGCCATGCGCGACGCCTTCTGGCAGCTCTACCGCGCGGCCGACCCGGACCGCGGCCTGATCGCCGCATCGCTGAAGAAGAGCGAGGCCATGGCGGAGATCCTCGACCGCCATCTCGCGGACCGGACCTACGCGGTCGGCGACAGCTTCGGCATCGCCGACATCGCCCTCGGCTGCGCGGCGCATCGCTGGCTGAACCTTCCGGCCGAGCGGATCGAGCGCCCGGCGCTGCGGCGCTGGTACGACCGGATCGCCGCCCGGCCCGGCGCCGCCCGGGCGCTCGGCGAGCCCATCGCCTGACGGCCGCCGCGGGCGCCCGGAGCCTTGCCGGCACGCCCGCGCGATCCACCTTCCCCGACCGCGCCGCCCGGACCGGGACCGGCCTTTCACGGAGCCCCCGATGGCGATCGACCCGACCCTGCGCGACGCGCTCTCCGCCGTGACACCGGCGAGCCTCGCCCGCGCCCTGGCGCGGGCCGGGGTGAAGGCATGCACGCCGCACGGGCTCTCGGCGCGGGGGAGCGGAGCCGTGGTCGGGCCCGCCTACACGATGCGGATGATCCCGGCCCGCGACGACGCCGCGGGCGATCTCGCCGCGGCCATCGATGCCGTCCCCGAAGGCGCTGTGGTCGTGATCGATGCCGCGGGCTCCGCCCTTGCCCTACCCTTCGGAGCGATCCTGGCGGCACGCCTCGCCCAGCGCGGCGCCGTCGGTCTGATCACCGACGCGGCCCTGCCCGAGGAGATCGGCCTCCCCGCCTGGTGCCGGCCGGCCGCGGCCACAGGGGCCCTGGCCCTGGTCGGCACGCAGGAGCGCGTCGCCTGCGGCGGCGCCGCCATCCATCCCGGCGATATCCTGGTCGGCGACTCGAGCGGCCTCGTCGCCGTGCCGGCGGCGCTCGCCGAGCGGGTCGCCCTGGAGGCCGTCGAGCAGCAGCGCCTCGATCTCTGGATCCAGCGCGAGGTCGAGCGCGGCGCCGACCTCGCGAGTCTCCTTCCGCCGGACGCCGCGGCGCTCGCCCGGTTCGAGGCCGAGACGAAGCCGGCCTGAGCACCGTGTTCTTCCCCGTCTCGAAGGTGATCTTCTTCCTGATCACCCCGTCGAACTTCTGCATCTTCGCGATCCTGCTCGGGATCGCCGTCGCGGCGGTGACGCGGTGGCGGAGGACCGGCCTCGGCCTGGCGCTGCTCGGCACCCTGCTGCTCGGCGCGGCCGGGCTGGCGCCCCTGTCGGACGTGGCCCTGATCCCCCTCGAGCAGCGCTTCCCCGCCTATCCGGATGACGGGCCGGCCCCGGCCGGGATCATCGTGCTGGGCGGCGGCATCGAGACGGGCCTCTCGGAGGCGCGTCGCCAGATCGTCGTCAACGATGCCGGCGAGCGGCCGATCTATCTCGGCGACCTCGCCCGGCGCTACCCGGCAGCGCGGCTGGTCTTCTCCGGCGGCAGCGGCTTCATCGCGGGCGGCATGGCCGAAGCCGACATCGTGAGCCGGCAGGCGGACGTGATCGGCGTGCCGCGGACGCGCCTGATCCTGGAGAACCGCTCGCGCAACACCCACGAGAACGCCGCCTTCTCGGCGGCCCTGGTCCAGCCGAAGCCCGGCGAGCGCTGGCTGCTCGTGACCTCGGCCTGGCACATGCCCCGGGCGGTCGGCTGCTTCCGGCAGGCCGGTTTCACGGTGGACGCGTTCCCGGTGGATTACCGGACCCGAGGCTGGAGCGACGTCGCGCATTTCCACGGCTTCGCGTCGGACGGGCTGCTCCAGTTCGACCTGGCCGTGAAGGAGTGGATCGGCCTCGTCGCCTATCGCCTGTCCGGCTACACGCCGGACTGGCTGCCGGGCCCGGATCCCGAGGGGGCCGCGCCGGAGGCCGGCAGCGACAGACGGTAGATCCCGCGGAAATCGTCCGGGTCGACGGGCTTTCCCTTCCGCAGGATCGCGATCCGCCCGGCATGGGCGAGCCGCACCGCGACCCGGCGGACCGGCTGCATCAGCGGGCCCCAGCCGTCCGGGTGCGGGCCGCCGAGGGCGCGGGCGACCTCCGAGGGGCAGACGGTCTTGTCGGCGCCGCGCTCGGCCACGAGGCGCAGCATCGCCGTCTCGATCGCGGCGTCGTCGGGTCGTGGGTCGGTCATGTGCGGGCCTCTTCGGCGGGCGACAGGAGCGGCGCCTCGAGCGGTCCCTCGTGGGGCCCCTCCCCGGCTTCGAGGAGTGCCTTGCGGATCTCCGAGGCAAACTGGCGGCGCCACATGATGATCACGACGGCCGTCGTCGAGACAAACAGCACGTAGGGGCTGATGAACCAGCCGAGATAGGCCAGCGCGAAGAAGAACGCGCGCTGACCGCGGGCGAAGTGCCGCCCGGCGCTGACGTTCATGGCCGCGAGCCGCCGCACCGCCCGCAGCATCTCGACGTCGCTCGTGCCGGACCCCTTGTGCGGCACGGCGCCCAGCAGGATCGCCGTGTAATTGAACAGCCTGTAGGCCCAGGCGAACTTAAAGAACGCGTAGACGAAGATCAGCGCGAGGCCGGCGACCTTCAGCTCCCAGGTCAGGCGATTGGCCACCGTCCCGAAGGGCAGCGTGGCGAACAGGTTCAGGACGTCGTCCCCGGAGCGCGACAGGGTCAGGACCGAGCCAAGGGCGATGAGCGAGGTCGAGGCGAAGAAGGCCGTACCGTTCTGCAGCGAGGCGTTGATCTGCGTGTCGACCACCCGGTTGTCGCGGCCGATGACCTGGCGCGCCCAGTTGGCCCGGTGGCCGTTCATGATCTGGCTGAGGGAGACCATCCTGCCGCGCAGCCGGCCGACGGAAAGGCCGTAGGCGATCCAGGCGAGGACGAAGTAGAGCAGCGCCGCGAGATCGAGATGCGAGAAGGCGGCGCTGCCGGCGGACAGGTCGGTCATGGTCTCCGGATGGCGGATACGCGAAGGGGCCGTCCGCCATACCAGTCCGCGGGCGCGCGCTGAACCCGCCGCGGCGATCTCAGTCGCGCAGGATCCGGAATTCGTCGCCGCGCGGCACGTCGCCGCCGTCCCGCGCGGCCACGTCGGTCACGCGCGCACCCGGCGGACCCGACCGGCACAGGGCCGCCATCTCCGCCACGGCCTCCGGCGCGCCGCTGAAGACCGCCTCGACCGTGCCGTCGTCGCGGTTGCGCACGGAGCCAGCGAGGCCGCGGGCGCGGGCCTCGGACTGCGTCCAGGCCCGGTAGGACACGCCCTGGACGCGACCGGTGACGATGACGGAGATCGTCCGGGTCTCGCTCATGCGGGCGCGGTCTCGCCTGGAAGGGCCCGCGCCGGCGGCGCGGGCCGGGATGGCCTCACTCGGCCGCGATCGGGCGACGCATGCCGGCGCCGAGGGCCGGGGTCCGCGTCGCGCCGGTGCGGACATGCGTGGAGTAGAGCATCAGGCCCGTGAAGGCGATGCCGCCCACGATGTTCCCGATCAGCGTCGGGATCTCGTTCCAGAGCAGGTAGTCCATCACCGTGAGGTGGCCGCCCATGAGGATCGCCGACGGGAACAGGAACATGTTCACCACCGAGTGCTCGAAGGTCATGAAGAAGAACACCGTGATCGGCATCCACATCGCGATGACCTTGCCGGGCACGGAGGTCGACAGCATGGCGCCGATGACGCCGGTCGAGACCATCCAGTTGCACAGCATGGCGCGGACGAAGAGCGTCAGCATCCCCGAGGCGCCGTACTTCTCGTAGCCGAGGGTGCGCGCCTCGCCGATCCCGGCGATGAGCTTGCCGACGGCGTTCGGCTCGGTGGCGAAGCCGAAGGTGAAGACGATCGACATCATCACCGCGGTGGTCAGGGCGCCCGCGAAGTTGCCGAAGAAGACCAGCACCCAGTTGCGGGCGACGCCGGCCACGGTGACGCCGGGGCGCTTGTCGATGAGGGCGAGCGGCGTGAGCACGCAGACGCCGGTGAACAGGTCGTAGCCGAGCAGGTACAGCATCGAGAAGCCGACCGGGAACAGCAGCGCCGCGACCAGCGGCTGGCCGGTCGCCTGGTTGACGCTCACCGCGAAGGCGGCGGCGAGCGCCAGGATCGCGCCGGCCATGTAGGCTCGGATGAACGTGTCCTTGGTAGCCATGAAGACCTTCGCCTCACCGGCATCGACGGCCTTCTTCACGAAATCGGCGGGCGCCAGATACGACATGCACAACTCTCCCTCGCGAACGCACGCCGATCGTCGTTGACCGACGGGCGCGCCGCGCAATCACGGATGGCCGGACGGGCGCGGTGCTGCCGCTCGCCCTCCAGCTCGCTCGTGGGCAAGCATGTCGCGTACCAACTGCGCGACGCTCAGGCGGGCAGGCCGCGGGCCCAGGTGCCGAGTTCCCGAAGATAGGCGGGCGGCAGCTGCGCCGCGCGCGCCGCCGCGACGACCGCCTCCAGGTACCCGGGCCTCGGACGCCCGGGCGCCGTCGAGCATCCGCGATAGATCAGGGCGCGCTTGACGCCCTCCCCGGTGCGGACTGGCAGCGCCGCCTTGGTGTAGAGACCCCCGGCGACGCCCTCGTAGCGGTCGAGGGCCGGGATGTCGTCGGGAGCGAGTTCCCACAGGACGCCCCAGACGGTGCGCCTTGGATCGGGCACGACGGACGCGTAGCCCTCGCGCATGATGATGAAGCGGTGGTTCGGCAGATGTCCGCCGCCGATCAGCCGCGAAACCGGGCAGCGCAGCGCCATCGCGGCGGCATCCATGTTGGCGCCGTAGGCGAAATAGAGGGGCATGCCGGAGCTGTGAGAGCCTACTCGCCCGCGGGAGGATCGAGGCGCCGCGCGGCCCGCTCGTTCGCGCGCACGGCCGCGTAGGCGATCGCCAGCGTGATCGCCGGAATGCCGAACGTTACGAAGATCCAGTCGTGGTTCACGGCTTCAGGCTCCGGAGGGCACGCCTCGCGCCGTAATGTAGTGCGCAGCCGGTCCCCAGCCGAACGAGCGTGAAGATCGCGTTCTCGACGCGCAGCGCCGGTGCACTCGGCACACCGAAGCTCGCGGCCGTCATCGGCGTGACGAAGCCGATGACGACGTAGGCAACCGCGATGTTGTTCAGCGCCGTCGCCAGCAGCTTGGTCTGCTCGTTGTGAACCGCGGTCACGGCCGCGAGCGCGACGCGTGCCCCGCGATCAGGCGAATTCCAGGATCACCGCGTCGACCGCGAGGCTGTCGCCCTCCTTGGCGTGGATCTTCCCCACCGTCGCGTCGCGCTCGGCGCGGAGGACGTTCTCCATCTTCATGGCCTCGACGACCGCGATCGGCTCGCCGTTCTTCACCTCCTGGCCCTCGGTGACGAGGATCTGCTTCACGAGGCCGGGCATCGGGCAGAGCACCTGCTTGCCCGAGCCGGCCTGCTCCTTCACCGGCATCAGGGCGGCGAGCTCCGCCTCGCGGCGGGTGTAGACCCGGGCCTCGGCGGCCGCGCCGGCGTGCTGCAGGAACACGCCGTTGAGCAGGCTGCGCACCTGGATCGCCACGCGCTCCGAGCCGATCGTGCCGATCCAGACCGGCTCGCCCGGGCGCCACGCGCTCGCCACCGTGAGCGCCGTGCCGTCGTCGCGGGTGACGAGGATGTCCTCGCCCTCCGGCTCGACCGTCACCGGGAAGGAGTGACCCGCCAGGATCACCACGCGCTCACGCTCGAAGGCGAAGAGGCCGGGCGCGCGCATCTGCCCGGAGATGCCGCGCTTGCGCTGGTTGAGCTTGTGGTCGATCGCCGCCGCCGCTGCCATCATGCGGATCGCCACCGGGCCGGTGGGCTCCGGAGCCGTGAAGCCCTCGGGGAATTCCTCGGCGATGAAGCCTGTGGACAGCCGACCCTCCTGCCAGCGCGGATGGGCCATCAGCGCCGAGAGGAACGGAATGTTGTGGCGGATGCCGTCGATGGCGAAGGCGTCGAGGGCCTCGCCCTGCGCAGCGATCGCCTCGGCCCGGGTCGGCGCCCAGGAGACCAGCTTGGCGATCATCGGGTCGTAGTGGATGGCGATCTCGCCGCCCTCCTCCACGCCGGTATCGTTGCGGATGATCGCCGTGCCCTGCTGGCCCTCCTCCGGCGGACGGTAGGTGGTCAGCCGGCCGATCGAGGGCAGGAAGTTGCGGGTCGGGTCCTCGGCGTAGACGCGGCTCTCGACCGCCCAGCCGTTCAGCTTCACGTCGTCCTGGGTGATCGGCAGCTTCTCGCCGGCCGCGACGCGGATCATCAGCTCGACGAGGTCGAGGCCGGTGATCATCTCGGTGACCGGATGCTCGACCTGCAGACGGGTGTTCATCTCCAGGAAGTAGAAGGACTTGTCCTGCCCGGCGACGAACTCGACCGTGCCGGCCGAATCGTAGTTCACCGCCTTGGCGAGCGCGACGGCCTGCTCGCCCATCTTGCGGCGGGTCTTCTTGTCGAGGAGCGGCGACGGCGCCTCCTCGATCACTTTCTGGTTACGGCGCTGGATCGAGCACTCGCGCTCGCCGAGGTAGACGACGTTGCCGTGCTTGTCGCCGATCAGCTGGATCTCGATGTGGCGCGGGTCGGTGATGAACTTCTCGATGAAGACGCGGTCGTCGCCGAAGGAGGAGGCCGCCTCCGACTTGGCGCGGGCGAAGCCCTCCGCCACTTCCTCGCCCGAGTAGGCGATGCGCATCCCCTTGCCGCCGCCGCCCGCGGAGGCCTTGATCATCACCGGGTAACCGATCTCGTCGGCGATCTTCCTGGCGTGCTCGGGTGATTCGATCACGCCGAGGAAGCCCGGAACCGTCGAGACCTCGGCGGCGGCCGCCGCCTTCTTCGACTCGATCTTGTCGCCCATCGCGGCGATGGCCCCCGGGTTGGGGCCGATGAACACGATGCCGGCGGCCTCGAGCGCCTTCGGGAAGGCCTCGCGCTCGGAGAGGAAGCCGTATCCCGGATGGACGGCCTGGGCGCCGGTCTTCTTGCAGGCCTCGACGATCTTCTCGATCACGAGGTACGATTCGGAGGCGGCAGCGGGCCCGATATGCACGGCCTCGTCGGCCATGGCGACGTGCACGGCGTCGCGATCGGCATCCGAGTAGACCGCTACGGTCTTGATGCCCATCCTCCGGGCCGTCTTGATCACCCGGCAGGCGATCTCACCCCGGTTGGCAATCAGGATCTTGTCGAACATCGCTGGCGCACTGCTTTCGAGATCGCCGGATTGCGCACCGGCTTGACTGTCCCGATAGATCAGTTGCGCCGCGGACGGAAGCTGCGCCTTGGTCTGAGGCTCAGGCGGCCAGGGCGAAGGTCATGCGCGGGGCCTGGACCGCGTCGCGGGCGCGGCGGTTGGCCTCGAGGGCGAAGGCGACCAGCGATTCGGCGCTGCTCTCGGCCTCGCGGACGACTTCCATGGCGATTCGGGCGCCCACCGCGCTGGGGCCGTCGCGGCCGCTGAGCGAGGCGGCGAGCCAGGCGGCGACGTCGCGGTCGATGTAGCCGGTCGGGCGCGAGCCCCACACCGCGAAGTCGACGACCGAGGCGACCAGGAAGTCGGCGAAGGCGTCGGAGCCGATCACCGCGCGCTCGAGGGCGATCAGCAGGTCGGCCTCCTCGCGGTTCATGATCCCGTCCGGGAGAACCTCGCGCTTCAGGACCAGCAGGTCCTCGTCGCTGATCGTGCCGGCCGAGACAGCATGGTTGCAGAACTGTTGAACGGAAATGGTGGTCATGATCGCCTGCCTCCCCGACCTTTGTTGCGGTCGGCTCTAGTCCCTGTGTGTCTTCAACTTACGGGACCGCTCCCCTTCCAGAGGTTAATGGCGAGATCTGAACGGAAGTTCAGGTAAACACCCCCCGAGCAAGCAGGCTTATTGGGACGTTGACCGGTTGCGTTACCGGACGATGACCGTGGCTCCGACGGGGACCCGGTTGTAGAGGTCGACCACGTCGATGTTGCGCATCCGGATGCAGCCGGAGGAGACCGCCTGCCCGATCTTCTCGGGCTCGTTGGTGCCGTGGATCCGGTAGAGCGTGTCGCGGCCGCGATCCGACAGGTACAGGGCGCAGGCGCCGAGCGGGTTCATCGGGCCGCCCTGCATGGCGTGGACGTGCGGCCAGCGCCGGATCATCTCGGCCGGCGGGTTCCAGGCCGGCCACTCCGCCTTGCGGTCGATCCGGGCCGTCCCGGTCCAGCCATAGGCCTCGTCGCCCACCGAGACGCCGTAGCGCATCGCCCGGCCGTTCGGCAGGACGAGGTAGAGCTGGCGCTCCTTGGTCTCGACCACGATCGTGCCGGGCGCCTCCCGGGTCGGGTCGGCGATCTCGTAGCGGGCGAAGTGCGGATCGAACTCGGCCTCCGGGACGAGGGCCATGTACTCGGCGTCGCGGGCCGAGAGGGCGGGATCGGGCACGCCCTTGAAGGTGCAGCCCGCCAGGAGCAGGGCGCAGCCGAGAACCGAGATGATGCGCATGTCCCCGCCTCGAAGATCGTCGCGGCCGCGGACGCAGCGCAGGGATTGGTGATCCGGAGCCGTCCCGTTGACGAATCACGCAACCATAAGGGGGCAACGGCACGCCGCCGTAGTCCGCGCGTCGGGCCCGTGGCACATTGCCGGCTCCTGTTGCAGGTGCGCGACAGGCGAGCATCGGGAGCGACCCTCGTGACCACTCTCTACGTGAGCCATCCCGCGAGCTTCGATCACGAGGTCCCGGAGGGACATCCGGAACGGCCGGCCCGGATGCGCGCGGTGGAGCGGGCCCTGGAGGATGAGCGCTTCGCCGGCCTCGTGCGGGCCACGGCCCCGCGGGGCGAGATCGAGGCCGTCACCCTCGCGCACCCGCGCGAGTACGTGGATGCCCTGATGGCGGCGGTGCCCGAGCACGGCATGGTCGGGATCGATTCCGACACGATCCTGTCGGCGGGCAGCCTGGAGGCGACGCTGCGGGCTGTGGGCGGCGGGATGCACGCCGTCGACGCCGTCGTGGGCGGCGAGTGCCGCAACGCCTTCGTGGCCATGCGCCCCCCGGGCCACCACGCCGAGCGGACCCGCGCGATGGGCTTCTGCCTGTTCAACCACGCCGCCATCGCGGCTCGCCACGCCCGGCAGAAGCACGGCGCCGAGCGGGTGGCCCTGGTGGATTGGGACGTCCATCACGGCAACGGCAGCCAGGACATCTTCTGGAACGACGCCTCGGTGCTCTACTGCTCGACCCACCAGATGCCGCTCTACCCGGGGACCGGATCGCCGTCCGAGCGGGGCGAGAAGGACACGATCGTCAACGTGCCGCTGCGGCCGAACGACGACGGCGAGGTCTTCCGGGAGGCCTTCGAGACCGGAATCCTGTCGCGCCTGGAGGCCTTCCGGCCCGACGTCATCGTGATCTCCGCCGGCTTCGACGCCCACCGGCTGGACCCCCTGGCCAATCTTCGCCTGGAGGCGGAGGATTTCGGCTGGGCGACCCGCCGCCTGATGGATCTCGCCGAGCGCTGCGCGGGCGGCCGGATCGTCTCGATCCTCGAGGGCGGCTACAGCCTCGAAGGGCTCGGCAAGTCGGTGGCGGCCCACGTCGACGCGTTGATGGGGCGCTGACGGCGCCGTTGCGGCCGGCCGGCGGCGCGCCATAATCGGCGTCTCGGGGGAGATCGCAGCCATGTCGTCACGGAGCCGAGCCTGTCCGCCGCTGCGACACGGCCACGTCGCCCGCTCGGGCACCGGTCGATGACGCTCGTGGGCTTCCTGACCTACGCGTTGGGCCTCGGAGTCGCCGCTGCGATCCCCGGGCCGGATGTGGTCGCCCTGGTCGCCCGGGCCCTGGGTTCCGGCTTCGGCGCCGCGATGGCCTTCTCGATCGGCCTGATCCTGGGCGATTTGACCTATCTCGCCGCCGCGATCTTCGGCCTGTCGCTGATCGCGGAAGCGCTCGGCACGGCCTTCGTCGTCCGCTACGGCGCGGCGCTCTACCTCGCCTATCTGGCGCTCCGGCTCTGGCGCGCGGCCGGAGCCGGAACCCGGGTCGAGGGCGAAGCCCGCGACGGGCCGTGGACCAGCTTCGTCGCCGGGCTGACCATCACCCTGGGGAATCCGAAGACGATCGCCTTCTACCTCGCGATCCTGCCCACCCTCGTCGACCTGCGCGGCGTGACGGCGTCGGATGTCGTCGCGCTCGTCGTCCTCACGGCCGCGATCCTCCTCGCCGTGATGACGCCCTACGCGGCGCTGGCGGCGCGGGCGCGCGAGTCTCTGCGCCGGCCGGCCGTCCGCGCGCGGCTGAACCGCGGTGCCGCCGCGATCATGGCCGGCGCGGCTTTCTGGACCGTCCTGCGCCGCGCCTGACCGGGCGTCCCGGCCCCGCCTCAGCCCTCGAGGGGCTCGTCGCCCAGGAGCTCGATACCGAAGCCCGAGAGGCCGACATAGGAGCGGGACGAGGTGGCGAGGTTGCGGATCGAGACCACGCCGAGATCGCGCAGGATCTGGGCGCCGAGCCCGACCTCGCGCCACTGCCGCGCCCGGAGCGCCTCCGTTCCCTCGTCGGTGACGCTCTTGACCGGGACACCCGCGGTGCCGTCGCGGAGATAGACCAGCACGCCGCGCCCGGCCGCCGCGAAGCGCTTGAGCACGGCGTCGATCTGCTTGCCGCCGCCGATCACGTCGGCAGCGACGTTGGAGCGGTGCAGGCGCACCAGCACGTCGCGGCCGTCGCCGATCTCGCCCATCACGAACGCGAATTGCTGGATCGACTCGAAGGGCGTCGAGAAGACGTAAGCGTTCAGGTCGCCGTGGTTCGAGCGCACCGGGAAGTGTCCGACCCGCTCCACCAGACGATCGCGGGCCTGCCGATAGGCGATCAGGTCAGCCACCGAGACCTGCTTGAGGCCGTGCTTCTCGGCGAAGGTCTCGATCTGCGGCCCCTTCATGACGGTGCCGTCGTCGTTGGCGAGCTCGCAGATCACGCCCACGGGCGGCAGCTCGGCGAGGCGGCACAGGTCGACGGCGGCCTCGGTGTGGCCCGAGCGCATGAGCACGCCGCCGTCGCGGGCGATCAGCGGGAAGACGTGGCCGGGCCGCACGAAGTCGCCGGCGCCCATGTTGCCGTTGGCCAGCGCCCGCACGGTGTTGCAGCGCTGCTCCGCCGAGATGCCGGTGGTCAGGCCGTGCTTGACGTCGACCGTGACGGTGAAGGCGGTGCCCAGCGGTGCGTCGTTCGATGCCACCATCGGCGCGAGGTGCAGGCGCCGGGCCTCGGCCTGCGTGATCGGCGCGCAGACGATGCCGCAGGTGTTGCGGATGATGAACGCCATCTTCTCCGGCGTGCAGAGCGAGGCGGCGACGACGAGGTCGCCCTCGTTCTCGCGGTCGTCGTCGTCGGTGACGACCACGATCTCGCCGCGGGCGAAGGCCGCGATGGCCTCTGTGACGGTGCAGTGGGGCACGGGCATTCTCGAATCGTTGGGACGGACCCGGATCAGGGCTGGGATCCGACCTGTCCGCGATGGCGCAGATAGTGATCGGCCAGCACGCAGGCCATCATGGCCTCCGCGACCGGCACGGCGCGGATGCCGACACAGGGATCGTGCCGGCCCTTGGTGACGAGATCGACCTCGCCGCCGTCGCGGGTGACGGAGCGGCGCGGGGTCAGGATCGAGGAGGTCGGCTTCACGGCGAACCGCACCACGACCGGCTCGCCGTTGGAGATGCCGCCCAGGATGCCGCCCGCGTGGTTCGCCAGGAAGCGCGGCCGGCCGCCGTTGCCGGCCCGCATCTCGTCCGCGTTGTCCTCGCCGCGCAGGGCCGCCGCCGCGAACCCGTCGCCGATCTCGACGCCCTTCACGGCGTTGATCGACATCATCGCGGCGGCCAGGTCCGCGTCCAGCTTGCCGTAGACCGGTGCGCCGAGACCGGGCGGCACGCCCTCGGCGACGACCTCGATGACGGCGCCGACCGACGAGCCGTCCTTCCGGAGCCCGTCGAGATAGGTCTCGTAGAAGGACGCCGTCTCGGCATCGGGGCAGAAGAACGGGTTGTTGCCCACCGCGTCCCAGTCCCAGCGGGACCGGTCGATGGCGTGCGGGCCCATCTGCACGAGGGCCGCCCGGATGGTCACGCCCGGGATGACCTTGCGCGCCACCGCGCCGGCCGCGACCCGCGCGGCGGTCTCTCGCGCCGAGGACCGGCCGCCGCCGCGGTAGTCGCGGATGCCGTACTTCACGTCGTAGGTGTAGTCGGCGTGGCCGGGGCGGTAGCTGTCGCGGATCTCCGAGTAGTCCTTCGAGCGCTGATCCGTGTTCTCGATCATCAGCGCGATCGGGGTGCCGGTGGTGAGCTGGCGGCCGCCGGTGCGGTCGTCCGCGAAGACGCCGGACAGGATCTTGACCTGATCGGGTTCGCGGCGCTGCGTCGTGAAGCGCGACTGGCCGGGCTTCCGGCGATCCAGCTCGGCCTGGATCTCCTCGGCCTCCAGGGGCAGGCCGGGCGGGCAGCCGTCGACGACGCAGCCGAGCGCGATCCCGTGGCTCTCGCCGAAGGTCGTGACGCGGAACAGGTGGCCGAAGGTGTTGTGCGACATGGCGCGGCTGCCTTAGCGCGGGAGCGGCGGGGGCACAAACGCGGCCCGTGCAGGGCGGCCGGGCAGACCCGCGCGCGGTGACGGGTCGGAGCGCCCCGCAGCCTCACCGGGCCTTCGGCGAACCGGGCAGATCGAGCCCGCCCCGCGCCTTGAGCGCCCGGTACGCCGCGACCGCCGCCGCGAGATCCCGGCGCAGCCGGCGCTCGTCGCCGAGATCGGCGAGGGCGTAGGTGAGGCCGAGGATGTGGGCGGCCTCGTAGCCCTCCGGCAATTCGCCCGCGCTGCCGAGGGCGATCGCCGCGTTCGGCAGCGCGTCGGCGAAGTCCGACAGCCGAGTCCTGAGCGCGGCGCCGCTGGCGCGAAGATGGGCACCGGCCGCCGCCGGACCGTGGCTGCGGATCGCCGCCACCGTTCCCTGCGCCAGCGACAGGTGCACCGCCTCGCGGTGCGCCGGAAACAGGTAGACGAGGTAGTAGCCCCGCGTGGCGCTGGTGGTGACGGCGGGATCGAACACGGCGATCCAGGGGATCGCGGCCCAGTGGCTCCCGCGCCCCGGGCTGCCCTTCACCAGGAACGGCCCGTCGATCGGCTCCAAAGCGGCGCGCAGCTCGTCCGGCGCACCCCTGCGGATGACGGCGGCGAGCGGGTGGCCGGCCGGCGGGTCGAGCCGGGCGAGCGGGTATTCCTCGACGATCCGCCGGAGGGCGTAGCCGAGGCTCACGGCCGCGCCAGCACCCCGCCGGCGATGGCCTCGCGTACCCCGGTGGTCGCCGGAAAGGTGATCGGCAGGCCCTTGAGCGAGCGCACCGCGAGGTACGCGAAGGCCTGCGCCTCCAGATAGGCGGAGGACCAGCCGATCGCGTCCGCGGTCGTGATCTCGGCGCGCAGGTGGTAGTTCAGGAGCCGCACCAGCTCGCCGTTGCGGGCGCCGCCGCCGGCCACGATCCAGCGGGTCGGGACCTCCGGGGCGTGGTCGAGGGCCCGGGCCACGGCCCGGGCCGTGAAGGCCGTGAGCGTCGCGGCGCCGTCCTCGGTCGAGAGTTGCCCGGCGAGCTTGTGCGAGAACCAGTTCCGGTCCAGCGACTTCGGCGGTTTGCGGAAGAAGAACGGGTGCGTCAGGAGCCAGGCGAGCAGCTGCTCGTCCGGGCGGCCGCGGGCGGCGGTGCGGCCGCCATCGTCGAGGTTCTTGCCCTCGCGCTCCTGCATCCACTCGTCGATCAGGGCGTTGCCGGGACCGGTGTCGAAGGCGATGACGCCCCCCTTCGAGTCGATCAGCGTCGCGTTGGCGACGCCGCCGATGTTAAGGATGCCGAAGGGCCCGTCGAAGCCCGACGCCTCGGCGAGCGCCTTATGGAAGACCGGCACCAGCGGCGCCCCCTGCCCGCCCGCCTCGATATCGGCCCGGCGCAGGTCCGAGACGACCGGGATGCCGAGCCGGGTCGCCAGCGCCTGCCCGTCGCCGATCTGGATCGAGATCCGCTGGTCCGGGCGGTGGATCACGGTCTGGCCGTGGAAGCCGATCACGTCGATCTCGGAGGCATTCAGGCCGTGCTCCTCCAGGAAGCGCTCCACGGCCTCGGCATGGGCGAGGGTGACGAAGGCCTCGGCCTCCGGCAGACGCCCCGGCCGGTCGGCGGGATGGAGGACGGATTCGGCGTCCTTGGTGGCGGCGCGCAGCAGCGCCTTCTCGTCGTCGGCGTAGCCGCGGTAGCCGGTGGGGCCCAGCGGCTCGAGGAAGTTGTTGTGGCCCTTGACCACGTGGACGCGCTCGCCGTCGGTCTCGATCAGCGCGATGTCGACGCCGTCCAGCGAGGTGCCGCTCATCAGTCCGATCGCGCGCATCATCGCCATGCCGTGCTGCCCCGTGCCTTTCGGTCAACGCCCTGCTAAGAGCGCGCCGTATCCTGAACCCAGCGCGAGCTAGCATGCGGGGCCTCGGCCTGTCGCGCCAGCGCGCGACCCGAGATGGCATCCATGACCGCCGAGAGCTTCGCGCCGAAATCCGACTTCCTGCGGATCCTGACCGAGCGCGGCTATATCCACCAGACCTCGGACCTCGCCGGCATCGACGCCGCGGCCCTCGAGGGCCGGCTGACCACCTATGTCGGCTACGACTGCACGGCGCCCTCGCTCCATGTCGGGCACCTGCTGTCGATCATGATGCTGCACTGGCTGCAGGCCACCGGGGGCAGGCCCATCGCCCTGATGGGCGGCGGCACGACCCGGGTCGGCGACCCGTCCGGCCGCGACGAGACCCGCAAGATCCTCACCGTGGAGCAGATCGACGCCAACAAGGCCGAGATCCGCAAGACCTTCGACCGGTTCCTCCGCTTCGGCGACGCGGCCGGCGACGCCGTGATGGTCGATAACGCCGAGTGGCTGACCAAGCTCAACTACATCGAGATGCTGCGCGACGTCGGTCGCCATTTCTCGGTGAACCGCATGCTGTCGATGGACAGCGTGCGCCTGCGCCTGGAGCGCGACCAGGAGCTCTCGTTCCTGGAATTCAACTACATGATCCTCCAGTCCTACGACTTCGTGGAGCTGAACCGCCGCTACGGCTGCGTCATGCAGATGGGCGGCTCGGACCAGTGGGGCAACATCGTCAACGGCATCGATCTCGGCCGCCGCATGGGCACGCCGCAGCTCTACGCCCTGACCTGCCCGCTGCTGACCACGTCGTCCGGCGCCAAGATGGGCAAGACCGCGGCCGGCGCCGTCTGGCTCAACCCGGACATGCTGAAGCCCTACGATTTCTGGCAGTTCTGGCGGAACACCGAGGACGCGGACGTGGCCCGCTTCCTCAAGCTGTTCACCCTGCTGCCCATGGAGGAGATCGCGCGCCTCTCCGCCCTCGCCGGCTCCGAGATCAACGCGGCCAAGACGGTGCTGGCCACGGAGGCGACCGCGCTGATGCACGGCCGCGAGGCCGCCGAGGCCGCCGCCGAGACCGCCCGCAAGACCTTCGTCGAGGGGACGCTGGCCGCCGACCTCCCGAGCGTCACCGTGCCGTCCGCCGCCCTGGAGGCGGGCCTCGGCGTGCTCACCGCCTTCGGGCCGGAGGTCGCCAAGCTCGTGCCGTCCACCAGCGAGGCGCGCCGTCAGATCAAGGGCGGCGGCCTGCGCGTCAACGACGTGCCGGTCACGGACGAGAAGGCTGTCCTCGGCCGCGGCGACGTGACCGCGGACGGGGTCATCAAGCTCTCTTTCGGCAAGAAGCGGCACGTGCTGTTGCGGCCCGAATAGGCCGCCCGAGACCGCCACGAGGGACGGAACGCGTGAGCATAGCCCGCATCCTGGTGATCGACGACGAGCCGCCGATCCGCCGGCTGCTCCGCACCGGTCTCGGGACGCAGGACTACGCGGTCGTCGAGGCCGCCGACGGGGCCGCGGCGCTCGTCGCCCTGGAGGCCGGCGGGGTGGATCTCGCGCTCCTCGACCTCGGCCTGCCCGACATGGCCGGCCACGCGCTCCTGGCGGCGATCCGCGAGCGCTGGCCCGACCTGCCGGTCGTGATCCTGTCGAGCCGCGACGACGAGCGCGGCAAGGTCGAGGCTCTCGATCTCGGCGCCGACGACTACGTCACCAAGCCCTTCGGCATGAACGAGTTGCTGGCGCGCATCCGCGCGGCCCTGCGCCATCGCCTCGCCATGCAGGGTGAGCGGCCGGTCTTCCGGGTCGAGGACCTCTCGGTCGACCTCGTCCGCCGCATCGTCCGCGTCGGCGAGCGCGAGGTGAAGCTGTCGCCGCGGGAATACGAGTTCCTGCGCGTGCTGGTGCAGCACGCCGGCAAGGTGCTCACCCACGCGCAGCTCATGCGCCACGCGCCGGCCTCGTCGGACCCGCAGTACCTGCGCGTCTACATCCGGCAGCTGCGCCAGAAGCTCGAGCCCGATCCCGAGCGCCCGCGCTACCTTCTCACCGAGACCGGCGTCGGCTACCGCCTGCGCGCGCCGGACTGAGCCCGGCGCGCCGGCTCAGGGCTCCAGCCCCTCCTCGACGCGCCGCGCGGCGCGCAGCTTCTCGACCCGCGCCACCGAGAACACCGAGGCCTCGTAGAGGAGCAGCATCGGGATCGCGAGGGAGAGCTGCGAGATGACGTCCGGCGGGGTCAGGATGGCGGCGGCGACGAAGACCAGCACGATCGCGTAGCGGCGCTTCTCGCGCAGGAACGCCGCGTCGATGATCCCGATCTGGCCGAGGAGCGTCAGGATTACCGGCAGCTGGAAGGCGATGCCGAACGCGAAGATCAGCGTCATGATCAGCGACAGGTACTCGTCGACCTTCGGGAGCAGCTTGATCGTCGGCTCCCCGGCGACGCCCACCTGCTGGAGCGACACCGAGAATTTGATCAGCAGCGGCATCGCCAGGAAGAACACCACGAGCGCGCCGAGCAGGAAGAAGATCGGGGTGGCGACGAGGTAGGGCAGGAACGCCTTGCGCTCGTTGCGGTAGAGGCCGGGTGCCACGAAGGCGTAGATCTGCGTCGCGATCACCGGGAAGGCCAGGAAGGCCGCGCCGAAGACGCTGAGCTTGATGTTGGTGAAGACCTGCTCGAGGAAGTGCGTGGCGATCAGCTCGGCGTTCTGCGCACCCACGATGGAGACGTAGGGGTAGACCAGCACGTTGTAGATATCGCGCGAGAAGAAGAAGCACGCGAAGAACATCAGCACGAAGGCGATGAGCGACTTGATCAGCCGCGACCGCAATTCGATCAGGTGCTCGAGCAGGGGCGCCCGGGACGCCTCGATCTCGGCCTCGTCCGCCTCGCTGATCATCGGGCAGCCGTGCCGTTCTTGGACTCTTCGGTGGCGGGATGCGCGGCGGGCGGGTCGGGCGGAGGGCCGAACGGATCGTCCACCGAGCCGGGCACGGGCAGGGGCGCCTCCGCGACCTCGGTCGCCGCACCATGGTCCGACGCGCCGGCTGGCGTCACCGGATGCGTATCGGCGGCGTGAGGCGCCGCCGCGGCTTCTTGCTCGGCCTTCAGCTGCGCCGTGGCGTCGGCCAGCGACCGGGTCTCGACCGGGGGTGTCTCGGGGCCGGGCATCTCCGGTCCCATCTTCTCCGGACCCATCTTGGCCCGGCCCTCGACGGCGCCCTTCAGTTCGTCGCGGATCGTCTGCACCGGATTGAAGGTCGAGCCCGCCGTGCGGACGGTGTTGCGGATGCCGTCGACCTCGCGCCGGACGTCGTCGAGCTCGGCCTCGCGGATCGCCTCGTTGAACTGCATCTGAAACTCGCCGGCCATGCGGCGCAGCTTCGTGGTGATCTGCCCGACGGTGCGCAGCGCCTTCGGCAGATCCTTCGGCCCGATGACGATGAGGGCGACGCCGCCGATCAGCATCACCTCGCCCCAGCTCATGTCCAGCATGTCGTCGACGGTCCTGCTGCCCCGAGATCCGGCACGGCGGCCGGACCCCGTCAGGCTCTACACGAGCGCGCGCGCTCTGACAGTCCTACAGTCAAGCTCGCCCTCAGACCGGCTTGCGCTCGCCGCCGGGGATATGACTCGCCGGGATCGCGGTGCCGGGGCTCGTCTCGGCGGTGTGCGGGATGGTGCGAACCGGCTCGGCCGGAGGCGGCGCGGCCTGGGCCGCCGGCGGGGTCTCGTCCTCGGCCATGCCCTTCTTGAAGGCCTTGATGCCCTTGGCGACGTCGCCCATCAGGTCGGACACCTTGCCGCGTCCGAAGAGCAGCATCACGATGACCGCGACGATGACCCAGTGCCAGATACTCATGCTGCCCATGGCAACCTCCTGCGGGCGCCCCGAAGAAGCGGGAGCGTGACGCCACGTCCGGTTGAGGATTTCGGGGCGAACCTAGGGATCGCGCCGCCCGAACACAAGCAGAGGCGATGCCACGGCCGGTGGAAGGCCGCGATGGAACGTCGCGCGGTGTGTCAGGTCAGGCGGCGGCGAGGGCCGCGGCGAAGCGGTCGCGGGCTTCCGCGACGTCGAGCCCGTCGCCGGCGGGGTCGAGCCGCGCCAGCGCGGCGGCGGCGCGCCGCGCGGCCTCGCCGGTCAGTTCGGGTGCCGCCTCGGCCACAGCCTGCATCTCGGCGCGCGCGCCGTTGCAGTGGAGGCCGATGTCGATCCCCGCCGCGAAGGCGCGCTCCGTCCGGTCGCGGAACGTGCCGGTCAGCGCGTGCATGGACAGGTCGTCGGTCATCAGCAGGCCGTCGAAGCCGATGGCGCCGCGAATGATGTCGCGGATGACGGTGTCCGACTGGGTCGCCGGCCGGTCGGGGTCAATGGCGGTGAAGACGACGTGCGCGCTCATCGCCATCGGCAGGTCTGCGAGGGCGCGGAAGGTGCGGAAATCCTGCCCGGCGAGATCCGCGCGGGTCGCGTCGACCACCGGGAGGCCGTGGTGGCTGTCGCAGGTGGCGCGCCCGTGCCCGGGGATGTGCTTCATCACCGGCAGGACGCCGCCGGCCATCAGGCCCTCGGCGACGGCGCGTCCGATCTCGGCGACCCGTTCCGGACTCGTCGCGTAGGCGCGGTCGCCGATGATGTCGTGCGAGCCCGGCGCCGGCACGTCGAGGACGGGGGCGCAGTCGACGTTGATGCCGACCTCGGCAAGGTCGTGCGCCATGAGGCGCGCCCCGAGCCGGGCGACGGTCGCGGCGCTGCCGTTCAGCCGACTGTAGCGGCCGCCGGCCGGATAGGCCGGCCAGTGGGGCGGGCCCATCCGCTGGACCCGGCCGCCTTCCTGGTCGATCAGGATCGGCGCCCGGTCGGACCCGACGCAGTCCCGGAGTGCCCCGGTGAGGGCGCGGACCTCGTCGGGCGTCCCGATGTTGCGCTTGAACAGGATGAAGCCCCACGGCTTCACGTCCCGGAAGAAGGCCCTCTCCTCCGCCGTGAGCGACGGGCCGGTGCAGCCGAGAATCAGGGCGCGGGAGGTCATCTGGAACGACTCGGGGACAGCTCGGTTGCGGCGCGAAGACGGCGCGAGAACGGCGGCGGAACCGCCGGACGGCGCGAATCGATGGCGACAGAGTCGGGCGGGAACGGGGAGCCGGCAAGACCAAACCGGGGCCCCGGACCGGTGGCCGGGGCGATCGCGCCGCCCGTGTTGCCTAGGGGACTCGGTCGGACGGGCGACGCGGATCACCGCGGACGGGCACGCCGTCCCGTCCGCGAGGTGCCGTCAGGAGATCAGTTCTTGGCCACGAAACACTGGCCACCCGCGCCCTGCAGGGCGCTGCACAGGCTCGCGGCCTGGGCCTTCTCCAGCGGTCCGACGCGGACGCGGTAGATCGTCTTGCCGTTGACCTCGGCCTGCCGGATCAGCTCGGGCTTGCCGGCGAGCTGCGCGTACTTGGCCTGCAACTGGTGGAACGCGGCCTTGGCCTCGGCGGCGGAGCTGCGCACCCCGAGCTGGACCGAGAAGCCGCTGACCGGGCCGGACTTCACGGCGTCGTCGTCCGTCGTGGTGCTGGCGGTGGTGTCGGGCGCGGCCGCCCCGGCCGGAGCGACGGCGGCGATGCGCTGGGCGGCCTTCGGCGGCGGCTTCACGGCCACCGGCTTGGGCGCCGGCTGCTCGACCGCGGCTTCCGGCTGCGCGTCGACGGGCGTGGCCGTGGTCGCCGGCATGGCTGCGGCGGTCTGGCGGACGGGCCTGGACTTCGGGGCCGGCGGGGCGGGCGGCTCGTCGCTCGGCAGGACCATGGTGGGGATCGGGGCCGGCCCGGCATCGGCGGCCTGCTGCTCGCGCGGCGGCGGCGCGGGCGGCGCTTCGGGCTTGACCGCCACGGTGCGGACGCGGCGCGGCTCCCCGAAGGCCTCGAACGGGCCGCTGCCCGGCGTCGTGCCGCCCTGGGCGCCGCTCGGCTGCGACGGGCCCTGGGCCGCCCGCGCGGCCTCGGCCACGTCGAGGGGCTGCTCCTCGCGGTTCACGATCTTGATCTGGCCGTCCTTCTTGCCCTTCGGGTCGTAGATCTGCCGATTCTGATCCGGGATCTCGACGCCGTCGGCGACCTTCGGGGCGACCTTGAGGGGCGTGGAATCGGCCTGGACCACCGGCACGCCGCCGTGGCCAGAATTGCTCAGGCCCTTGTAGGTGAGCGCACCTGTGACGGCGAGCGCCACCACGGCGACGCCGGCACCCACCGAGACGAGCCGCCGCCGCGGATTGGCGCGCCGGAGCGCGCGGCTGTCCGCGTAGGTCTCCTCGTCGCCGGTCGAGGTCGGGCCGCTCTCCGGAGCGTAGCCGGCGCCCTCGCGGTGTGTGTCCTGCTCTACCGAGGCGAGATACTGGTCGAACGCGTCGGCCGGCGTGGCCTTGGCGGGTTCCGGGGCGAAGCTCGGCTCGACCCGGGCATTCCAGGCGGCCTGCTGCGGCGCGGCGGGCGCGACGGCGCGCATCTCGTCGCGGGCCGCGAGCAGCGCCCGGAACGGGTCGTCCTGGCCGACGATGCGGGCGAGTTCCGCCAGCGGGTCGCCCTTGCCGGACGCCTGCGGCGCTTGGCCCTTCTCCTGACGCAGATCGCGCGCGAGGGCGTCCAAATCGACCTGAGCGCGCGAAGCGTTCGTCATGGCAGCATCCTCACATCAACGCCGAAGACCGGCCCGATGCACTCGGGCCTATCGCATCTCGTCCGGCGCGGTCACACCGAGAATCGCAAGGCCGGCCGCCAGCGTGCTCCGCAGAGCTTCGACGAGCGCCAGCCGGGCCCACGTCGACTTTCGGTCGGTTGCATTAACAAACCGTAATTGCGGCAAGTCTTTGCCCTTGTTCCAGAAACTATGCAGCGCGGAGGCCAGTTCATAGAGGTGGAAGGCGATTCTGTGCGGCTCGTGCGCCAGCGCCGCGGATTCGAGGACCCGCGGGTACTGCGCGATGAGGCGCATCATCTCGATCTCGCCCGGGTCGCTCAGCACGGAGAGGTCCGCCTCACGGGCCAGCGCCGCGGCCGAGAGGTCGGCGTCCGGGAAGGCCTCGCGCGCCTGCCGCTGCACCGAGCGGACGCGGGCATGGGCGTACTGGACGTAGAAGACCGGGTTGTCCTTCGTTTGCTCCACGACCTTGGCGAGGTCGAAATCCAGGGTCGCGTCGTTCTTCCGGTAGAGCATCATGAACCGGATCGCATCGCGGCCGACCTCGTCGATCACGTCGCGCAGGGTCACGAACTCGCCGGCCCGCTTGGACATCTTGACCGGCTCGCCTGCGCGCAACAGCCGCACGAGCTGGCAGAGCTTGACGTCGAGCGTGGCCTTGCCGTCGCTGACCGCCTTCACGGCAGCCTGCATGCGCTTCACGTAGCCGCCGTGATCGGCTCCCAGGACGTCGATCAGCTCGGTCGCGCCGGCGAGGTACTTGGCCCGGTGGTAGGCGATGTCGGAGGCGAAGTACGTGTACGAGCCGTCCGACTTCAGCAGCGGGCGGTCGCTGTCGTCGCCGAATTCCCGGGTGCGGAACAGCGTCTGCTCGCGGTCCTCCCAATCCTCCGGCAGCTGACCCTTGGGCGGCGGCAGGCGGCCCTCGTAGACGAGGCCCTTGGCGCGCAGTTCCGCGAGCAGGGACTTCACGGCCCCGCTCTCCTGGAGCGTGCGCTCGGAGAAGAACACGTCGTGGCGGATGCCGATCGCCGCCAGGTCCGCCCGGATCATGTCCATCATCATGCCGAGCGCGGTCTCGCGCACCGCGGGCAGCCACTCCGCCTCGGGCTTTTCGAGGAGCGCGCGGCCGTGAGTCTCGGCCAGCGCGGCGCCCACCGGCTTCAGGTAGTCGCCCGGGTAGAGCCCCTCGGCGATCGCGAAGGGCTCGCCCAGGGCCTCGCGGTAGCGCTGGAAGGCCGAGCGGGCCAGTACGTCGACCTGAACGCCGGCGTCGTTGATGTAGTATTCCCGCGTCACCTGCCGGCCGGCGGCGACGAGCAGGTTGCACAGAGCGTCGCCGAACACCGCGCCGCGGCCGTGCCCGACATGCATCGGCCCCGTCGGGTTCGCCGACACGTACTCGACGTTGATCGGGCCGCCGGGCAGCCGCGCGCGGCCGAACGCCTCCGGCGCCGTCAGCGCGTCGCGCACGACCGCGTGGAAGATCGCGGGGTCGAGCCGCAGGTTGATGAAGCCCGGCCCGGCGACGCTCACCTCGACGATCCGCGGGTCCGCGCGGAGCTCCGCCGCCAGGGCCTCGCCCAGCGCCTTCGGGTTGGCTCGCGCCTCCTTGGCGAGGACCAGGGCGGCGTTGGTGGCGAGGTCGCCGTGCGACGCGTCGCGGGGCGGCTCGACCACCACGCGGCCCAGGTCGAGGCCCTCGGGCAGGTGGCCGGCGCGGGTCAGCGCCTCCACGGCCTCGCGCACGCGCGCCTCGAACAGGGCGAAGATGTTCATGGGTCTCGATCTCGCTCGCGCGGGGGTCTCGTCGCCCGGCCCGTCCGGCCTGCGCCCGCCCCGGCGGTCTAGCAAGGGGGCGGGAGGGTGTCACGGCGCCGGGCCGCGCACCGAGCCCGCGGAATCCGCGGTCACGGCATCGCTCCGGTAACCACGTGCGCGTCGCCGACGGGTTATCCCGCGCGACGAATACGGATCGCCCAGTGTCCGTCTTGTCTCGAACGAGACGACACGGTGTCATCGTCGGCGATCGTGAGTAGGCCGATCGCGGAGTTACTGATGAAGACCTTGACGATTGCGGGCACGGCGCTCTGCGCGCTCATCCTGGCCGCGCCGAGTGCCGAGGCGGGCGGGTTCCGCGGCGGCGGATTCCATGGTGGCGGATTCCATGGTGGCGGATTCTATGGTGGCAGCTTCCGGGGCGGTTACCGCGGTGGCTACGGCTACCGCAGCGGCTACGTGGCCCGCGGCTTCTACGGGCGCGGCTACGGTTACGGCTACCGCGGCGGCTACGGTCGGGCCCTCGGCTACGGGCTGGCCGGCGCGGGGATCGGCCTCGGGCTCGGGCTCGCCGCCGGCAGCGTCTACGGCGGCTACGGTTATGGCGGCTACGGCTACGGCTACCCGGCCGCCTACGGCGGTTACGGCTACGGTTACGGCTATCCCGCCACCTACGGTGGCTACGGCTACGGCGGGTGCTACGGCAGCTTCACCTGCGGCTGCGGCTGCTGACACGCGCCGGCCCCGCGCCGGGCCCTCAGGGCTCGGCGAGGGGCAGGCCCCGGCTGGGCAACTCCCAGTGGAGGTCCGGCGTCGTCGCGTAGAGCTTGCGATGCGCCAGGACCGCGTAGGTGTCGGTCATGCCGGCGATGTAGTCGGCGACACGACGGGCGACCCGGGCCTCGGTGGCCCCGTCGAGACCGGCGCTCCACTCCTCCGGCATCCGGGACGGCGCCGCGGTGAACGCGGCGAACAGGTCGTTGACGATGGCGTCGGCCTTCTTCCGCACGGCCACCACGCCGGGATGCCGATACATCCGCTCCCACAGGAAGCGCATGATCTCGGCGTCGGCCGCCGCGATCTCCGGCGAGAACACGATGACCGGCTGATCCGCGTTGCGGATGTCCTCGACGCGCTGCGGATCCAGGGCGGCGATGCGGCGGCCGCCCTCGCGGATGACGTCCTCGACGAAGCGGGTGATCACCCGGCGGGCGAGCTCGTGGATCATCCGCGACGGCTCCAGGCCAGGATGCAGCCGGTCGATCTCGTCGAGCAGCGCGGCCAGGAACGGGACCGCCCGCAACTCCGGGATCTCGAACAGGCCGGCGCGCAGCCCGTCGTCGAGGTCGTGGGCGGCGTAGGCGATGTCGTCCGCCAGGGAGGCGGCCTGGGCCTCGGGGCCGGCCTGGCTCCACAGGTCGAGGGGATTCAGCGCGTCGTATTCCAGGATCGCCGCCGGGATACCGCGGGCGGCGTAGCGGGGCGTCGGGCGGGCGTCCGCGGTGAGCAGCGGACCGTTGTGCTTGACGAGGCCCTCCAGCGTCTCCCAGGCGAGGTTCAGCCCGTCGAAGCCGGCGTAGCGCCGCTCCAGCCGGGTGACGATCCGCAGCGCCTGGGCGTTGTGGTCGAAGCCGCCGTGGCGCGCCATGCAGGCGTCGAGGGCATCCTCGCCGGTATGGCCGAAGCAGGTGTGGCCGAGGTCGTGGCTGAGGGCCAGCGCCTCCGCGAGGTCCTCGTCGAGCCCGAGGGCGCGCGCGAGCGCCCGGCCGATCTGGCTCACCTCTAGGGTGTGGGTCAGGCGGGTGCGGTAGTGGTCGCCCTCGTGATGCACGAAGACCTGCGTCTTGTGCTTCAGGCGCCGGAACGCCGTCGAGTGGATGATCCGGTCCCGGTCGCGCTGGAAGTCGCTGCGGGTCGGCGAGCCGGCCTCCGGGATCAGGCGGCCCCGGGTGCGGGCCGGGTCGGTGGCGTAGGGCGCGCGCCAGCGCTCACCGTTCGGTCGCACGGCATCCGCTCTGAAACTCACGCACCCTGCTCATGACGGCTCCCCGCCCGGCGCGTTGCGGCGCGGGCTTGCGGCTCATATCTTGTGGGTCGAGGCGCTCTCGGCAACGGGCCGGGCGCGCCGTCCACCGAACGAATGCGTGGCCAGAGACCGATGGCTGAGATCACCCTGACCGCCCGCGCGGCCAAGCGCATCAACGAGATCATGGTGTCGGAGCCGGCCGGCTCGTCGCTGCGGATCAGCGTCAACGGCGGCGGCTGCTCGGGCTTCTCCTACGCCTTCGACATCACCCGCGCCCGCGAGGCGCAGGATGTCGCGATCGAGCGCGACGGCGCCACCGTGATCGTCGATCCGGTCTCGCTCGAGTACATGAGCGGCTCGACCATCGATTTCGTGAACGACCTGATCGGGCAGTCCTTCAAGATCGAGAACCCGCTCGCCACCGCCTCCTGCGGCTGCGGCACCTCCTTCTCGTTGTAGCGCCCGGCCCGGCGCCGCCGCGCCGTTGCGTTCGTACGACACCTTTCCCGGCTCGATCGCCCGGGCCGGCGCGCGCGATTGCCTCGCCCGGCAAAACACGGCACGGCTAGGGCATCCCCGCGAGAGCCCTGGTCCGGACGCTGCCATGAACCACCCGAAGGCCCGTCTCCGCCTCCGGTCGGCCTGGGCGGCGGCCGTCACGCTCGCCCTTCTCGGCCTCGCGCCCGCGCCGCTCGCCGCGCAGGAGGGCGCCGCCGCCGTCCAGGACGTGACGGTCAACGACGTGGTGATCCCGCTGGGCGGCACCCTGCTGAAGGCACCGAAGCTGACGGCGAGCGGAACGCGCCTCTCCAAGGAGGATCTCGCGGCGATCCTGCGCCCGGATTCCAACGTGCCCTGGGAGCAGCGTCTCGCCCGGCTCGACGCCGGCAGCCTGACCGTCCCGGTCCTCGTCTCCGAGAATGCGGGTCCCGGCGAGAACCGGCAGACCGTCACCTACCGCGACGTGGTCGCCCGCGACATCCGGGCCGGCCGCGTCGGCGAGCTGACGGCGGCCGGCGCGACGGTCAGCTCCGTCGCGGGGCCGAACCGCGGGTCCGGGACCTACGGTCAGGTGCGCGCCACGGACCTGGATCTCGCCGCGCTCAGCCGGCTCTACACGGTGCCCGGCGACGGCAAGGGACCGGTTCAGCGCGTCTACGGGACCATCCAGGTCTCGGACGTCACCTACTCGGACGCGCGCGGCACCACCGTGAAGATCGCCCGCCTCGACGGCCGCGACCTCGGCGGCCGGCAGGTCCCGGACGGCTGGAGCGGCGCCTTCGCCATCGTGGCGAACGGCTTCGACGGCGCCAGCGACCGCCGCCCCCTGGCCGCGGCCGCCGCCGATCTCATCGACGCCACCTCGGTCGGCAGTCTGGAGATGCAGGGCCTGAGCGTCAGCGACACCGATCCGAAGGGGCCGGTGCTGTTCGAGATCGGCCGGGCCGCCTACACCTCCTCGGGCTCCGAGGGCGGTACCACCCTGGACAACCTGTCGATGACCCGCGGCGCGCTGCGGATCCATGTCGGCCGCGTGGCCGCGCTGGGGACCTCCCTGGCGCCGACCGTCGCGACCCTCCAGGGCATCGCCGCCGAGCCGACGGGCGGCGCCGGCTTCTCCGACGTCGAGATGCGTCGCCTGACGCCGAAGCTCGGCACGCTCACCCTCACCGACCTGTCGATCGACCTGCCGCCCGAGGCCGAGGCCGAGCGGGCGCCTCCCCGCGACGTCCGGCCCCCGGCCCGCGGCGCCCTGCCCGAGCCGGGCCGGTCGGCGCGGACACCCGAGCCCAGGCCGGCCGACAGGACCGCAGATCCCCTGGCGGTCACGGTGTCGCCGCGGCCGTCCCCCCGCGTCGCGCTGCGCGAGGCGGCCCTGGCCTTCGGCCCGCTGACCGATGGCGTGCCCAGCGCGACCCGCATCAGCCTCACCGGCCTGAGCCTGCCCGCCGACCTGCTCGCGGGCGCGCCGCTCCTCGGCCTGCTGCCGGCCTACGGCTACCGGGACCTCGACCTCAACCTCGTGGCCGACGCGAGCCTGGACGAGAAAGCCCGCGACCTCGCCCTGCGCGAGGTCACGATCTCCGGGCGGGACATCGGCACCGTCCGCCTGTCCGGCACGCTCGGAGGCATCGGGCCCGAACTGTTCTCCGGCACCCTGCCGGCGGCGACCATGGTGATGTTCTCGGGCAGCGCCAAGACCCTGAACCTGACGGTCGAGAATGCCGGCCTGTTCGAGCGCTTCCTGGCCGCGCAGTCGAAGGATCTCAGCCTCAAGCCGGACGAGCTGCGCAAGGAATACGTCACCGCCAGCCTGCTCGGCGTGCCGATCATCCTGGGCAACAGCGCGGCCGCCAAGGGGATCGGCGCCGCCATGGGCCAGTTCGTGATGAAACCCGGCAAGCTCGTGGTGCACGCCAAGTCCAGGGAGCCGGCGGGGATCGGCTTCATCGACCTGGGCGCGGCGCGCTCACCGGCCGCCGTCCTCGACCGGCTCGAGGTCGAGGCGAAGGCGAACTGAGGGGCACCGCGATCGGCCGAGGCCATGGCCCGGCTCCGAAGGCGACGCCCGCATATCTGGAAGGGCCGCCCATGCTCGCCGTCCGCCTCTCGAAGGCCGCCCTCGTCGGCGCCCTGGCCCTGACCTGCACGCTGGTCGTGTACGGCAACGTCACGGAGCCGGCGGTGAACCTCGCCTTCGTGCAGCACGTGCTGTCGATGGACACGATCCTGCCGGATTCGGGCATCGCCGACCGCGCGATCACCGATCCGGCACTGCAGCGCGGCGCCTTCGCGATGATCGTCGCCGCGGAGGCTGTCACGGCGCTCCTGCTCTGGATCGGCGTCGCGCTGATGCTGGCGCGGCTGCGGGCCCCGCGCGGCGACTTCGACCGGGCCAAGACCTGGGCGATCGCCGGCCTGAGCGTCGGCTTCCTGGTCTGGCAGGCGGGCTTCCTGGGCATCGGCGCCGAGTGGTTCGGCATGTGGATGTCGAAGGTCTGGAACGGCCAGCAATCCGCCTTCCGCTTCGCCATGACGGTCCTCGGCGTGATGATCTACGTCGCCCTGCCCGAGGCCGAGGATCCGGAGGCGGGCCGCAGAGGCTGAGATCGCGCGGCCGGCACCGCCCCGACGCGGGTGCTGTCGTGCCGACCGCGTTCTCGGACTTCGCCGCACCGCCACCCGGAACGATCGGGAATCGCGATCAGTTCGTTCCATAAGTTCTGTTGGATTGAACGCTCGGCGAGAGGGATGGTGGCTTCCTGTTCCGGAGCCGAGCCGTGTCGCGCAGGACCAACCCTCTATCGATCGCGTGCCGCATCCGCGGTTCGGTAGCCAGGCTTGGCTCCCGCGTCGCGGTCAACCCCAGAGCCGTCGGCCCGAGGCGGTCGAGGTCGCGATCGTCGGCCGGGTCCTGGACCTGCACCCTCGCTCGCCGCGCTCACCGCCGTCAGCCTCCACCTGATCCGCCTTCTCGGCATCGCGTGATGCCCGGGTCCAGTTCGAGGAGCGTCAGGAGAGAGATCAGACCGCGGAACCGCGATCTGCAAACCGCAGAGCAACGGTCATCGAGTTACCCCAAGCCGTTGAGGAGACATTGCCGTGAGCCAATCCGCCCTTCCCCGCCGTGCCGTGCTGGCCGGCCTCGGCCTCGGAGGCCTCGCTGCGGCCGCCCCGGCCTGGGCCGCCGGCACGGTCAGACTCCCCCTGCCCGGCGGTCCCGAGCAGCGCGCGGTCACGACCGCCTTCCCCGGGAAGGGCGCGATGATCCTGCAGCGCACCCGGCCGCCGCTGCTGGAGACACCCTTCGCGGTGTTCGACGAGGGCGTGTTCACCCCCAACGACCGCTTCTACGTGCGGTGGCACTGGGCCGAGATCCCGACCGCGATCGACGTGCCGTCCTTCCGACTGACAGTGCGCGGCCACGTCGAGACGGCCCTGTCGCTGTCCCTCGACGCACTCGCCGGCATGCCGCGATTCGAGATTGCGGCGGTCAACCAGTGCTCGGGCAATTCGCGGGGCCTGTTCGTGCCGCGGGTCCCCGGCGCGCAGTGGGCCAACGGCGCGATGGGGAACGCACTCTGGACCGGCGTACGCCTGAAGGACGTGCTCGACCGCGCGGGCGTGAGGGCCGGCGCCGTGCAGGTGCGCTTCGCCGGCCTCGACGAGCCGGTCGTGAGCGACGCGCCGCACTTCCGGAAATCCCTGGCCCTGGACCATGCCCGCGACGGCGAGGTGATGATCGCCTACGCGATGAATGGCGCGCAGTTGCCGCTGCTGAACGGCTTCCCGCTGCGCCTCGTCGTTCCGGGCCGGTACTCGACCTACTGGGTCAAGATGCTGTCGGACATCGAGGTTCTGGACAGGCCCGACGATCAGTACTGGATGGAGACGGCCTACCGCATCCCGGACGTGCCGGGAGCCAACGTCCGGCCCGGCCAGACCGGCTTCAAGACGGTGCCGATCGACCGCATGGTGCCGCGCGCCTTCGTGACGAACCTGCAGGACGGCGCCCGGGTCGCGGCCGGCGCGCCGGTGGCCGTGCGCGGCATCGCCTTCGGGGGCGATTGCGGGGTCAGGTCCGTGGAGATCTCCACCGACGGCGGCGCGTCTTGGGCGCCGACGCGGCTCGGGACCGACGCGGGCGCCTACAGTTTCCGCCGCTTCGACGTCGACTTGCCGGCCCTCGCGACCGGCACCCGCGCCGTCAAGGTCCGCTGCACCAACACGAACGGACTCGCGCAGCCGATGGACCCCGTCTGGAACGGCGCGGGCTTCATGCAGAACGGCGTCGAGACCGTGACGCTCCAGGTCGCCTGAGGAGGAGTTTCATGTCCCTGACGCCAACAGCGCGCTGCCTGGCCGCGCTCGCCCTGATCCCCGTCTCCGCGGCCGCCGCGCCGGAGCCGATGCGCTTCACGTCGCAGCAGGTCGAATGGCCCACGTCCGATCAGGTCTTCCCGGCGGGACCGGGCGCCGAGGCGATCAGCAACACCTGCCTCGCCTGTCACTCGGCCGGGATGATCCTCACGCAGCCCGCCCTGTCGAAGGCGCAGTGGAGCGGGATCGTCGACAAGATGATCCACAGCTACAAGGCGACCGTGGATCCCGCCGACCGGCAGGCCATCATCGACTATCTCGCCGCGCTGAAGCCGCGGCCCTGACTACGCCGCTCACGGCGCCCCGTCTCGGATCAGGCCGAGCAGGGCGTCCGCGGCGCGGCTCCTGTACCGCTCCCTGTGGCGCAGCATCCGGAAGGTCCGTGCCGGCAACGGGAACGGCGGCGCGACGAGCGCGCCGGCGGCCAGCTTGCTCGCCACGACCGCCTCCGACAGGACGCTCGCACCGGCCCCGGCCTCGATCGCGGCGAGCACGGCCTCGTTGGAGGGCAGCTCGAGCGACACCGCCACATCCGCGAGCGCCAGCCCCGCCGCCGCGAGCGCCGCCTCGAAGGCGGAGCGCGTTCCGGAACCCGCCTCGCGCAGCACCCACGGGTGGCCCGCGAGATCGGCGGCCGTCAGGGTCTCCCGGGCCGAGAAGGGGTGGCCGGCCGGCACGACGAGCACGAGCCGATCCTGCGCGACCGCCGCGCTCGCCAGGACCGGATCCTCGACCTCGCCCTCGACGAAGCCGAGTTCGGCCGAACCATCGGCGACCGCCCGCGCCACCTCCGCGGTGTTGCCCACGGCGAGCCGGATCGTGATGTCCGGATGGGCGGCCCGGAACGCGACGAGATGGCTGGGCAGCCAGTGGCTGGCGATGGTCTGGCTCGCGTGAACGCGCAGGCTTCCCCGCCGCAGGCCGCTCAGGTCGGCCAAGACCCGCTCGGCCGCCTCGGCGCGGGCGAGGACCGCGCGGGCCTCTTCGAGGAACACGCGACCGGCATCGGTCAGCTCGATCCCGCGGCCGACCCGGTGGAACAGCTTCACCGCGTGGCGCTCTTCCAGCCCGGACACCGCGGCGCTGACCGCGGACTGCACGATGTTCAAGGCCTCGGCCGCGCGGGTGACGTGCTGACGCTCGGCGACCGCCACGAAGATGCGCAACTGATCGAGGGTCATCGACAGGCTCTGCGACCGCGAGGGGCGATCCAGGCTACCACGCCTTCGCGCCGCGCCCTGTCGTGAGCGCGAGCGCCGTCGCGGCCAGCGCCAAGGGCGCGAAGGACACCCAGAGAACCGTGTCCCAGCCGTAGCTCGTCAGCAGGCCCCCCGACGAGAACGAACCGACCGCCACCATTCCGAACACGATGAAGTCGTTGATCGACTGCACCCGCGTCCGCTCCTCCGGGCGATGACAGTCCAGCACCATCGCGGAGGCGCCGACGAAGCCGAAATTCCAGCCGACGCCGAGGAGGATGAGGGACAGCCAGAAATGCCCGACGTCCGCGCCCGCGAGTCCGACGAGCGCGGCCGCACCCGTCAAGGTGAGGCCGGTCGCCACCACGCGGGACGCGCCGAAGCGCGTGATCAGCCGCCCGGTGAAGAAGCTCGGGCCGTACATGGCGATGACGTGCCACTGCAGGCCCAGATTGGCATCCTCCTGCGCGTGGCCGCACAGGCGCATGGCCAGCGGGGCGGCCGTCATGACGAAGTTCATCAGGAGGTAGGACACGGCCCCGCAGATCACCGCGATCACGAAGCGCGGCTGCGCGAGGATGACGGCCAGCGGTCGTCCGCCCGAGACGGACCCGGCGGCCGGCCGCGGCAGGCGAACGCCCGCCAGGATCAGGGCGGCCGCGGCGGCGACGGCGGCCTGGGCCAGGAAGGTGGCGGCGAACAGGTAGGGTGGCCACAGGTTCATGGTGTGGGTGACGAGCTGCGGCCCGATCACCCCGCCGAAGACGCCGCCGGCCATGACGGCCGACAGCGCCCGTGGGCGGCGCTCGGCCGGAACGCAGTCCGCGGCGGCGAAGCGGAACGAGAAGACCACGGCCGCGTAGGCGCCCCCGAGGAACATCGCCGCGCAGAACAGCCAGAAACTGGCCGCGACGATCGCCCAGGCCGAGAGCAGGCCGACGAGCACGCCGCACCCGGTGCCGACCATGAAGGCGGTGCGGCGCCCGTGGCGCTTGGCGATGCTGCCGGTCGGAAGGGCGCAGGCGGCCATCCCAACCACGAAGATCGAGATCGGCAATGTGGCCATGACCTTGCTGGGCGCGAGCATGTTGCCGACGACCGCGCCCGTCGCGAACACGACGGTCGAGTTCGCGCCGGCGAGGGCCTGCGCGACGGCCAGCCTGACCACATTGCCGGTGCCCGACCGGTCGGCGACGGGCGCGCGGTCGATGGCCGAGGGGGACGTGCGGGACATCGGGACGCTCTGGATTCGACAAGGCTCCGCGGCCGGCCGGTCCGGCGTTCATCGCGGCGCGGGGCCGACCTCGGGTGGGCCGGTTCGACGAGGGCACCGGTATAGCGGCGGCGTTCTCGTCCGTATCGCGACGCGATGACAAACCGTGCCGCCCGGTCCTTCGCCGCAACTCGCGTATCCGGGTCGATCGGTGCATGCTCGCCGCAGGATCGCCCGCCGTGCGGCAGCGATCCCGAGCGGTCGCGCCTGCCGCGGCTCTTCAGCCCTGTAGGCTTTCGCCCCGCTGCCCGACACGGCCTCCGCCGCGTCGCTGAAGGTGCCGCGTTCCAGCACCGCCCGCGCCGCGTGCGCGAGACCGCCGAGGACCGCCCGCGCGAACGACCCGCCGATACTGATCCGCACCTCCCTCGGGTGCCCCTACGCCAATCGGGTCCCGCGGGGGGATGGCCTGCCTGGCCGGGGATCGTCCGAGTTTGAGATGGAGGGCGGTTCAACGATCCGTTCGGGAGGTGCGCTGAACGCAGTGGCCGACCTGGACCGATGGCATCGGCCGAACGGCCGGCGCGACACGCGTCACTGCGCGATGATCTCCGGATGCTGCGCGGCGAGGTTCGCCCGCGTCGCCTCGGCCCAGGCGCGGTCGCGTTCCCGGCGCGGCCGGTCGAGGCGGACGTCGGCGATGAGACTGGCCGGGCGCCGCGACACGAGGAGCAGCCGGTCTGCGATCCCGATCGCCTCGGCGACGTTGTGCGTCACCATCAGCACGCTCATGCCGGCCCGGTCCACCGTGTCCACCACGAGGCCGCGCAGCTCCGCGGCGGCGGCGTCGTCGAGGGACACGAACGGTTCGTCGAGGACGAGGACGCGCGGGCCGTCGGCCAGGGCGCGCGCCAGCGCCACGCGCCGCTGCATGCCCAGCGACAGGGCCTTCGGGTAGCGCGTCCGCCACGCCGTCAGGCCGAGCCGCGCGAACAGATCGTCGAGATCGCGCCCGCGCCGTGCCCGGGGCAGGCCGAGGCGGACGTTGTGCTCGACGCTGCGCCAGGGCAGGAGCCGCGGCTCCTGGAACACGATGCCCGCCCGGTCCGCGCCGGAGACGCGGCCCTCGAAGGCGGTGTCGAGGCCGAGCAGGATCCGCAGGGTGGTGGTCTTGCCGGCGCCCGACGGCCCGATCAGGCAGACGATCTCCCCGGCGCCGACGCCGAAGGTCAGGTTCCGGACGGCCTCGACCGCCTCGGCCCGGGCTGGCCGGTACCATTTCGACGCGATCGCGACCTGGAGGACGGGCTCAGCGCCAGCGACGGACATAGGCTTCGAGCCGCTGGAGGAGGAGGACGTCGATGCCGATCATCACGGCCATGAAGACGAGGCTGTAGCCGATGATGGCCGCCACGTCGGTGCTCTGGACGAAGTAATAGTTGATCGCGAAGCCGACCCCGTCCGGGCGCCCGAGCAGCTCCACGACCAGCACGATCTTCCAGGCGAGCGAGAGGCCCGACCGCGCCGCCGTGACCATGTAGGGCTGGAGCTGCGGGATCAGGATGTCGCGGGCCCAGCTGCGCCGGTCGAGCCGGTAGGCGCGGGCCATCTCGTCGAGCCCGGGATCGAGATTCCGCGCGCCCTCGCGCACGATCACCGCGACGTTCGGCAGCTTGTTGAGCACCACCGCCAGGATCGCGGCGGTCTCGGTGAGGCCGACCCAGACATAGGCCAGGACCGTGATCACCAGGGCGGGCGTGTTCAGGAGGACGAGCAGCGGCGTGTCGAGGGTGAGGTCGGCGGCCTTGGACCGTCCGAGCGCGACGCCGAGGAGGACGCCGAGGACCATCGCCACCGTGAAGGAGATCGCCACGCGGAGCAGCGTCATGCCCACGTTGTGCGCGAGGTCGCCGCGCTCCGCCTCCTGAACGATGAAGCGCAGCACCGCGAGGGGCACCGGCAGCAGGCGGGAGCCCGCCTCCATCGCGGCGAACTGCCAGGCGGCGAGGAGCACGGCCAGGGACGCGATACGGGTCAGCGCGCCCATGCGGTCCCGATGATCCTGATAGTCTTGACGGTCGACACGCGCGCCCGCCGGGCGGCCGCCTCAACCATTGCGGCCGGTGTAGTAGAGGTCCGGCGGGAGCGCGTTGCCCTTTCCGACGAGGCGGGCGCCGCCGAGCCGCGCCATCACCGCGTAGAGCTTCTCGGCGTCGGCGCGCTCCTCCGCGATGGAGCGGCGCGGAATGCCGGCCAGGAAATCGTGCTTCAGGGCCTCGAAGGTCGCCTCGTCCTCCGCCGCCATCAGCGGGCGCACGATCTCCCACGTGCTCGGGTCGGAGGCGAGCATGTCCTTGGCGGCGCGCGAGGCCCGGGCGAAGGCCGCCACGGCCGCGGGCTTCTCCTTCACGGTGGCGTCCTGGAACAGGTAGCCGATCAGCGCCACGTCGCCCGGGACCCCGAGGGCGTGCATGATGTCCTCGGCCCCGACCAGCTGCCGATAGCCCTTGGCCTTGAGGCGGGCGCAGTAGGTCCAGTAGGTCAGCGCCGCGTCGAGGGCGCCCTGCTCCAGCTTCAGCGTGATCAGCGGCGGGGCGCCGTAGGCGATCTCGGCGGCCTGCTCGAGGTCGATACCGGCCGCGTCCTTGGCCTGTGCCCGGAGGAGGAGCCAGTTCTTGTCCAGGGGGCCGCCCGCCACCCCGAGGCGCTTGCCCGCGAGATCCTTGAGGCTCTTCACCGGGCTGCCGCCCGGTACCATCACGCCACCCTCGGAGGTCGAGTACGGTATGAAGCGGACCGCCTGGCCGTCGTTGCCGAGGCGCGCGGCCCAGAGCAGGTCGCCGATGATCGTGTCGACCTGCCCGCCGATGAAGCTGATCCGGGCCGCGTCGTTGCCGGCGAGCTTGACCGCGTCGAGCTCGAAGCCGTTGGCCGTGTCGAGGCCGCGGGCCTTGATCACCGCCGCCTCCCAGGTGGACGTGCCGAAGGGCAGGCTGCCGAGGCGGATCGTCGGCACGTCGGCGCGCGCCGCCCGCAGGCCGAGGCCACCGAGCAGGCCCCCGGCGAGCATCGCGCGCCGTGACAGCATCACGCCTTCTCCCATCGTATTGCGCAGTCTTCAGCGGCGGCAGACTGGAGTGCCGATCGAGCCGGACGCCATTGCCAAAAGGTCATAGGGCTCACACTGGTTTCCGTCCACCGCGGCAAACACGCTTGCGCGCAACCGGCCGCGGCGGCACCCTCGGCAGCGACGGTTTCATCGGAGATGGATCATGAGCGAGCGACGCGAGGGCGCACTGGACGACGCGACCGTGGAGGCGCGGCTGAAGGCCGAGCTGCCCGCCTGGCGGCTGGAGGACGGGTGGATCCGGCGCACCTACAAGACGTCCGGCTGGAAGAGCACCCTGATGGTGATCAACACGGTCGGCCACCTCGCCGAGGCGGCGTGGCACCATCCGGACATCACGGCCTCCTACGCCTGGGTCGAGGTCCGGCTGATGAACCACGCGGCCAAGGGCATCACCGACAAGGATTTCGCCCTCGCCCGGAAGATCGAGGAGGTCGTCTCCTGGCAGCCGGGCCTGGAGGGACAGGGGCTCGAAGGCACCCCGACCGATCCGCGCTTCGCCTACATCAAGTACGAGAAGTAGCGGCCGCCGCGTGCGTCACCGCGGCTCCTTCACCCGGCGGCACTCCGTCTTCAGGTAGGCGGTCTTACCGATCTCCTCGCGCAGCTCGGTGCGGGCGATGATCTCCTGCCAGCCGGTGGCGCAGCCGAGTTCGTTGGCGACCCGGACCTTGCGGACCTCGAGCGCCTGGGCGTCCGTGCAGGAATCCTGGGCGATCCCGTTGGCGCAGACCAGGACGACGGCGATGAAGGCGTTCATGGGCGGGACGGTCCTCGTTTCCGTCGCACCCTACGCGCCGGAACACCGTCGGGTTTCCGGCGGTGTGGCCCCGCTCGCGTGAAATATCGTCACGGTCGGCCCGCCCTGAGGGGGCGGAGGGGCGGGCCGACCGTTTCTCGCAGCGCCCGCGGGCGCCGCGATCGCGTGAGCCGGCCGATCAGCCGGCGTGGGCCGCCGGCGCGCCGCCCGTCTCCGGGCGGATACGGTAGCAGCCGACGTAGAGCGCGGGCAGGAACAGGAGCGTCAGGAAGGTCGCCGCCAGGATCCCGCCGATCATCGCGAAGGCCATCGGCCCCCAGAACACCTCCCGGGCGATGGGGATCAGGCCCAGGCTCGCCGCGGCGGCGGTCAGGAGGATCGGCCGCATGCGGTGGTGGGTCGCCTCGAAGACCGCCTGCCAGGGCGCCATCCCCTCGGCCCGGAACTCCTCGATCTGGCTCACCAGGATCACCGCGTTGCGGATGATGATCCCGATGAGCGCCAGGATGCCCAGGATGGCGACGAAGCCCATCGGCTTGTCGAACAGGAGCAGCGCCGGCACCACGCCGATCAGGCCGAGCGGTGCCACGGTGAAGACGAGGAGCATCCGGCCGAAGCTCTGGAGCTGCATCATCAGCAGGAACGCCATGGCCAGCAGCATGACCGGGACCACGGCCGCGATCGGGCCCTGGCCCTTGGCGGATTCCTCGACGGCGCCGCCGGTCTGGACCGTGTAGCCCTCCGGGAGCGCCTTGATGAAGGCGTCGAGACCGGGCTGCAGGGCGGCCACGATGGTGGCCGGCTGGGTCGCGTCGTGGATCGTGGCGCGCACCGTCACGGTCGGGAGGCGGTCGCGGCGCCAGACGATCGGCTGCTCGAGATCGTAGCCGATCCGCGCGAAGGCGAGCACCGGCACCACCGTGCCATTCGCGAGACCGACCTGCAGCGACTGCAGGGTGTCCAGCGACGACCGCTCGGCGGCGCGGGCGCGGCCGACGACGTTGACGAGGTAGATCGAGTCCCGGACCTGCGTGATCGCCTGCCCGCCCTCGATCCCGTTCAGGATGCCGGCGACGTCCTGGCTGGTCACGCCGAGCTGGCGCGCCTTGTCCTGGAGGATCTCGACGCGCAGCACCTTGCCGGGCTCGTTCCAGTCGAAGGTCGGCACGTCGAGGCGCTTGTCGGCCGCCACCACGTTGGCGAGGTCGAGCGACAGGCGGCGCACCGTCTCCATGTTCGGGCCGCTGAGGCGGTACTGCACCGGCCGACCCACGGGCGGCCCGAGGCTCAGGGGCTGCACCAGCACGTCGGTGCCGACGAAGTCGCGCAGGCCGATCGTCTGCAGGCGCGCCATCACGCGGTCGCGCACCTCCAGCGACTTCGTGACGATGACGATCTGGCCAAAGAAGGCGTTGGCGAGCTGCTGATCGAGCGGGAGGTAGAAGCGCACCGCGCCCTCGCCGACGTAGGACGACCAGCTCGTCACGTCCGGATCGTCCTTCAGGTTCGCCTCGAACCGGTCCATCTGCGCCCGGGTCTCGGCGATGGTGGCGTTCTGCGGAAGGGTCAGGTCGACAAGCACCTCGGACCGGTCCGAGGACGGGAAGAACTGCTGCTGCACGTGACCCATCCCGACGATGGCCGCCGCCATCAGCCCGAGGCAGACCACCACCGTCGTCCAGTGCCAGCGCATGGCGAGACGCAGCGCCCAGACGAACAGGCGCGTGAAGATCCCCTCCTTCTCCGTGTGGTGCTTCATGGTCTTCGGCAGGAGCGTGACGCCGACGAGCGGCGCGAACAGGACCGCCACGACCCAGGAGACCAGCAGTGAGGCCGCGATCACCACGAACAGCGAGTAGGTGTACTCGCCGGCGCCGGAGCCGTTGAAGCCGATCGGCAGGAAGCCCGCCACCGTCACGAGCGTCCCGGTCAGCATCGGGAACGCCGTCGACGTGTAGGCGAAGGTGGCGGCCTTCCGCAGCGTGTCGCCCCGCTCCAGGCGGGCCACCATCATCTCGACGGTGATCATGGCGTCGTCGACGAGGAGGCCGAGCGCGATGATCAGCGCGCCGAGGGAGATGCGCTGGAGGGTGACGTCCATGATCTGCATGACGACGAAGACGATCGCCAGCACGAGCGGGATCGACACGGAGACGACGAGGCCGGCCCGGACGCCGAGGCTCACGAAGCTCACCCCCAGCACGATGATGACGGCCTCGACCAGCGCCTGGGTGAAGCCGCCGACCGCGTGCTCGACCTGCTTGGGCTGGTCCGACACGAGATGGACGCCGACACCGAGCGGCAGGGTGGCCTCGATGGCGCGCATGCGCTCCTTCAGCGCCTCTCCGAAATGCAGCAGGTTGGCGCCCGGACGCATCGCGATGGCGAGGCCGATCGCGGGCTTGCCGTCCACCCGGAACAGCGGTGCGGGCGGATCCTCGTAGCCGCGGCTGATCTCGGCGATGTCGGCGAGGCGGAAGAAGCGGTCATTGACCCGCAGGTTGAAGTCCTGGAGCGAGGCCTCGGAGGCGAAGGAGCCGCTGACCCGCAGCGAGATGCGCTCCGGCCCGGCCTGCACCACGCCGGAGGCCGAGACCGCGTTCTGCGCCTGCAGGGCCTTGATCAGGGCCTGGAAATCGATGCCGTAGCCGGCGAGCTTGCGGGTGGAAAAATCGAGGTAGATCGTCTCGTCCTGCGTGCCGATCAGCTGGGTCTTGCCGATGTTGGGCACCCGCAGGACCTCGGTGCGGATGCCCTCGACGTAGTCGCGCAGCTGCCGGTGCGTCAGGCCGTCGGCCGTGAACGCGTAGATATTGCCGTAGACGTCGCCGAACTCGTCGTTGAAGAACGGACCCTGCACGCCCTCCGGGAACTGACCCTTGATGTCCCCGAGCCGCTTGCGGACCTGGTAGAAGGCCGGCTGGATCTCGTTCTTCTTCAGCGTGTCGCGGAACTGGACGAAGACTGTCGACGATCCGGGCGTCGTGTAGCTGCGGACGAAGTCGAGGCCGTTGAGCTGCTGGAGCTCCTTCTCGACCCGGTCGGTGACCTGATCGAGGGTGTCCTTGATGGTCGCGCCCGGCCACGTGGTCTGCACCACCATGGTCTTGATGGTGAAGGGCGGATCCTCCTCACGGCCGAGGCGGGTGTAAGCCATCAGGCCCGCGATCAGCGAGACCAGCATGAGGAACCAGACGAACGAGCGGTGCCCGAGCGCCCAGTCGGAAAGGTTGAAGTCCTTCACGCGAAAACCCCGTGCGGCCGGATCAGACGGCGCCGTCGGTCAGGCGCACGGCCTGGCCTTCCTTGATGACGTGGACGCCCGCGACCACGACGCGCTCGCCGGCCTTCAGGCCGGCGACGACCGCGACGCGGCCGTCCTCGGCGTTGTCCCGCGCCGCCACGGTGACGTCGCGGCGCGCTACCGACTTCCCGTCGGGCGAGACGACCCAGACCGAGCGGCGGTCACCGTCCTCGAGCAGCGCCGAGGCGGGCAGAAGGACGGTGGGCGCGACCTTGCGCATGAGCGACACGTTGATGGTCGCGCCGAGCCGGAAGGCCGGGCCGGGATCGTCCAGGGTGATCCGGATGCGCTTGGACCGCGTCCCCGACTCGGCGAGGGGCGCGATCTCGCGGACGCGCCCGCGCGCCGTCAGCTCCGGCGCGCTCTGGAGCGCGACGGTGAACACGCCGTCCGACGGCAGAGCCCCGACATGGGCCTCGGGAATGTCGACCACCGCCTCGCGGACGTCGGGCCGCGCCACGGTCACGACGCCCTGGCCGGCGCTGAGCACTTGGCCGACCTCGGCGAGGCGCTGGGTCACGACACCGTCGAACTCGGCCTTCAGCTCGGTGTAGCCCATCTGGTCGCGGGCCTTCTGGAGGCTCGCCATCGCCTGATCCACCCGGGCCCGGGCGGTCTCGCGCTTGGCGACAGCCTGGTCGAGCGTCGCCTGGGAGACGGCGTTGCCGGTCATCAGGCGCCGGGTCCGCGACTCCGCGGCCTCGGCGTTCTCGGCCTGCGCCTTCGCGTCGGCCAGGTCGGCCTCGGCGCGGGTCAGGTCGAAACGGGTCACGATGGTGTCGAGGGCCGCGAGGCGCTGTCCGCGGGTGACGAGGTCGCCGATCGTCACGTCCCGCGCGACCATGCGCCCGGGGATCTGGAAGCCGAGCTGCGCCTGGTAGCGCGGCTCGATCGTGCCGGCGAACGGCCCGAACGTGACGGTGTCGCTCGGTACGACAACCTGCGTCAGCACCGGACGGACCGGGGCCGCCGCGGCCTCGCCCCCCTCCTCGCCGTGACCGTTGCACCCGGCCAGTGCCGTCGCGAAAAGTCCCAGGACGAGATACGCGCGCGCCGTCATGGGCGGTCTCCGATCTCGGCGGCCGCGACCGTCTGGCCGGGACGCAGGAACTGGATGCCGGCGACGACCACGCGCTCGCCCGGCTCGACGCCGCGCTTCAGCGCGATGATATCGGGGCCGAAGCGATCGATCTCCACCGCGCGGACCGAGACGGTCTTCCGGTCCGGATCGTAGACCCACACCGAGGGCTTCCCGTCGTAGCGGTAGAGCGCCGACCAGGGCAGGATCACCGATTCGTGCGGCGCGAAGCGCCCGCGGCCGATCACGACGGCGCCGAGCCCCATGGCGGCGGGCGTCGACTTAAGGCCGATCTTGACCCGCACCGTGCCGCTGGCGGCATCCACGGTGGGAGAGATCTCCCGCACGGTCCCGACCGCGGTGACGGACGGGTCCGACTGCAGCGCCACCGCGACGGTGTCGCCGGCCGGCGGCTGGGCCAGCAGCGATTCGTAGACGTTGAAGACCGCGTCGCGGGGCCCGTCCTGCGCGACGACCAGCACGGTCTGGCCCGACTGGACCACTTGGCCGACCTCGAAGCTGCGGCTCGTCACCACGCCGGACACGCCCGCGCGCAGCTCGGTATAGGAGAACTGCTCCTGCGCGGTTCCCAGCGCCGCCTTGGCCGAGTCGACCGCCGCCTGCGTGGTGCGCAGCTCCTGCTCGGCGTTGTCGTAGGTCGAGCGGGTCGTGAAGCCGCCGGCCAGGAGCTGCTTCTGGCGCTCGTACGACATCTTCGCCTGCGTCAGCAGCGCCTCGGCCGAAGCCAGGGCGGCCTTGGCGTTGTCGAGATTCGCCTGCTGCGTCAGGGGTTCGAGGACGGCGAGGACCTGATTGGCCGTGACGTGGTCGCCGACCTCGACGCGCCGCTCGGCGACCTTCCCGTTCGTCCGGAACGAGACGTTGACCTGCGCCTGGGCCTGGACGTCGCCGGTCACCACCACGTCGAGCGCCATCGGTGTGCGGCGCGCCTGCACGACCCGCACGCGCGCCACGGCGGAGTCGAGCGCCGTCTCGGGCGCGGCCTGGGCGCACCCGATCGACCCGAGCGCGGTTAACATCAGCAGCGCGGATGCCGATGGAAGGAAGGCGATGCGGTTCATGCGATCGACCGTGTCGGCGCGACTCGTGCGAATTGCGTGGCGCGTTCCTACGCCATCCGTTACATACCGTCCAGACGGTTTTTAGTGCAGGTCCGTGATGCAGGCGAAGCGACAGCGACTGGCGGCGCGCCCCGAGATCATCCTGGAGGCGGCCGCGGCCGTTCTCCTGAAGGGAGGCGTCCGCGGGCTGACCATCGACGCGGTCGCAGCCGAGGCCGGGCTGAGCAAAGGCGGCGTCCTGCACCATTACGCGTCGAAGGACGCCCTGGTGGGCGCGCTGGTCGCCCGCAAGCTCGCGGACGTGCGTGCGGAGATCGACGCCTGCGCGCGGGAGATACCGGCCGGCCCGTCGCAGCTTCCCAGGGCGATGGTGGCGCATATCCGCGGGCACTACTGCGACGACAACGAAGCGGCGCGCGCACTCCTCCTGGCATCGATGGAGTCACCGGAGGCGCAGAAAGACTTTCAGGCGTTCGTCGCGGATCAGCTAGACCAGCTCGGACGGATCGAGGGCGCTCCCCCGGGCGAGGGCTCCGTCCTGTACTTCGCCATCCTCGGTCTGTTCATGAGCCGGGCGCTGGGCTTCCAGCAACTCGACGAGGACGCCCTGGCGCCGATGCTCGAGGCCCTCGACCGCATCGCCGGGCGAGCCGGCGGCTAGATCCGGACGCTCAGGCCTGGAACGCGAGGACGGCGCGCGTCCCGGCGCTTCGGGGGGCATACGACAGGGCCGAGCGCAGGTTCGACGCCATGGCGCGCACGATGCGCGACCCGAGACCGGTGCCGCGGACCTCGCCCTCCCCGGTCCAGCCGATACCGTCATCCTCGACGGCGAGCAGCACGGTGTCGGCGGCGTCCCGCTCGACCGCGACGCGGATCTCGCCCGACGTGCCGACCGGGTAGGCGTATTTGTAGGCGTTGGTCACGAGTTCGGTCACGACAACGCCGACCGACACGGCCTTGTCGGTCGAGAGCCGCACCGGCGCGGCACGAAGGCGGATCGCGTGGTCGCGCCCGCTCGCCCGCATGGCGGCCTGCAACTCCTCGACCAGGCTCTGCAGGTAGGCGTCGAGCTCGACGGATTCGACGTCGTCGGACGTGTAGAGGCGGCGGTGGATGCCGGCGATCGCCGAGATCCGGGCCTGCATCTCGTCGAGCGCCGCCTTGGCGGCCGGGTCCGTGACGGCGTTGCGCTGCATGTGCGCCAGGGCGGCGACGAGGGCCAGGGAGTTGGCCACGCGGTGGTTGACCTCGCGCAGCAGCAGCTCGGCGCGGTCGCGCGCCTCGCGCATCTCGGCCTCGGCCCGCTCCTTGTCGCGCCGCAGGCTCTCCTGCCGGAGGGCGGTGGCGACGGCCTCGCCGAGCAGCTCGCGGAACTGACCCTGGACGTCCTTCCAGACGTAGTCCACCGCTCCGGCCTTCAGGGCCGCCACGGCGACGCGGCTGTCCTCGGAGCCGGTCACGTAGATGACCGGCGGCGCCTCGGGCAGCGCCCGGATCTCGGGCAGCAGGTCGAGGCCCGTCTGTCCCGGCATGTGGTGGTCGAGGGCGACGGCGTCGATCCCGCCTTGGGCGAGCCGCGCCAGCCCCGCCGCGCCGTCGGGACAGAGCTCGACCGCGTAGCCGCGCGCCTCGAGGGCGCGCCGGACCAGGCGGCCGAGGCCGGGATCGTCGTCGATGTAGAGGATGCGTGCCGCCGCGGCGGTGCCGTCCCCGCTGGCACGCCGAGCGGTCATAAGTTCTGCGGAACCTGCATGACCGAGAAGAACAGCCCGAGCTGGCGGATCGCGTTCGCGAAGCCGTCGTAGCTCACCGGCTTAGTGATGTAGACGTTGGCCCCGAGGTCGTAGCAGCGCTGGATCTCGCGGCTGTCGTCCGTCGTGGTCAGGACCACCACCGGGGACCGACGCGTGTGCGGGTTCGCCTTCACCTTCTCGAGGATGTCGAGGCCGGTCATGTCCGGCAGGTTGAGGTCGAGCAGGATCAGCAGGTGCCTTCGGGCGCTCGCCTCGCCGGAGCCGTCCGGCCCGAGCAGATAGTCCAGCGCCGAAGTGCCATTGCGGAACGGCACGATGTCGTTGTTGACGCCGGCGCGTCGGATGTTGCGCTCGATCAGGCGCGCATGGCCCTCGTCATCCTCGATCATCACGATGCTGACGGGGTGCACGGGCCGCTCCACGCTCATTAGGCGGCGATGGGCGCCGGTTCGGGGTCGATCCGGACCGCTGTAGCCGTCCCGTGCGGCAAGGTCACGTCGAACGTCGTGCCCACACCGAGTTCTGAACGGATCTCGATCCGGCCCCCGAACGAGCGCACCAGCGCCTTCACGTGGGCGAGACCGATCCCCTCGCCCGGGCGGTCCTGGGCGCCCGATCGGCGGAAGAGTTCGAAGACGCGGGCATGGTCCCGCGCGGCGATCCCCCGGCCGTTGTCGGCGACGGAGAAGCAGACGCCGCGTTCGCCCACGGCCTTGGCCGTGACGGTGATCCGTCCGGGCCGGCTCGGGTCGAGGTATTTCACGGCGTTGTCCAGCAGGTTGCCGAAGACCTGCTCGATCGCGAGCCGGTCGGCGACGATCTCGGGCAGGTCGCGGGCGATCGTCACCGTGGCCCCGACCGCCTCCGCCTGATGCCGCTGGGCGTCGGCCACGCCGCGGAGCACGCTCGTCATGTCGAGGGCCTCGGGCGAGAATTGTCGCCGGCCCTCTCGCGAGAGCTTCAGGATGGCGGCGATCAGACCCTCCATCCGGTTCACCGCCGCCTTGATGAAGCCGAGCGCCTCGCCGAAATCGGCGTCGAGCCGCTCTGCAGCCGGGTGATCCCGGAGGGCCGCGGCGACCTCGCTCCGGGTCGCCTCCAGCTCGCTCGTGAATCCCATCACGTTGACCAACGGCGCGCGCAGGTCGTGGCTGACGATGTAGGCGTAGCGCTGGATCTCCTCGTTGGACTCGCGCAGATCGGCTTCGGCCTGACGCTGCTCGGTGATGTCCGTGTGGACGCCGACCCACTCGCGGATCTCGCCCCGCGCGTCGAGGACCGGGATGGCGCGGATCGCGAAGTGTCGCCACGTCCCGTCGCGGACCCGGACCCGGTGCTCGTGGACGTAGGTGCGCCGCGCCCGGACGGTCGCGTTCCACGTCTCGACGGAGGCCTCCATGTCGTCGGGATGGACCGCGTCGGCCCAGCCGTAACCCTGATACTCCGCCCGCGTCTGACCGGTGATCGCGCTCCAGCCCGGCTGCTCGCCGAGCATCCGGCCCGTCGCATCGTTGGTCCAGAGCACGCCGCGCACGGCCTGCACGGCGGCCCGGAACCGCGCCTCGCTCGCCTGGAGCTCGCGCTGCACGCGCTGCTGGTCCAGCGACGAGGCGAGCATCGCCAGGAACAGGATGAGGAACGTGGCACCGGCGACGTAGAGGGCGAGGTTCTGCTGAGCCGGGGCGCCGGTCACCGCGTGGGCGGTGTGGGCGCCGCCCGCCTCGGCGGTGATCGTCGCCGCCGCCATGCCGGTGTAGTGCATGCCCGCCACCGCGAGGCCCATCACGCAGGCCGCGACGAGCTTCTGCCAGACGCCGTGTTGCCGGAAGGAGAGCCACAGGGCGGCGGTCGCCGCGGTCACGGCGATCGCCACCGAGAGCGCGATGATCGCCGGGCTATAGGCGAGGTCGCCGGGGATCCGCAGCGCCGCCATGCCGGTGTAGTGCATGCCGGCAACGCCCAGGCCCATCAGCGGGCCGGCGACGAGAAGGCTGCCGGTCCCCTCGCCGACGCGCGCCACCCACAGGAAGGCGGCGCCGGTCGCCGCGACGGCGATCGCGAGGGACAGGAGCGTGAGCCCGGTATCGTAGGCGGCCGGCAGGCCCATCTCGAAGGCCAGCATGCCGATGAAGTGCATCGACCAGATGCCCCCGCCCATGGCGAGGGCGGCGCCGGCGATCCACGGCCAGCGCGGTCCCGCGACGGGCCCGCGGATCCGCGCGCCCAGGTCCAGCGCGGTGTAGGACGCGAAGACCGCGAGGCCGATCGACAGGGCGACCAGCGCCGGATTGTAGCCAGTATGGACCATCGACTGCGATCGACGCGTGAAGGAGCCTCCTCGCGATGTATCCCGGGTGATCCGTCGGCGCTATCGCGATTCCGAGACGCATGAAGCTCGCGAACATCGAGCCGCGTCGGCGAGCTCCGAGACCGGCGCCGGGACCAGAGCGGATCGGCCATCGCGATCGGCATCCCGGTGCGCGCCACACAGGCTCAGGCAAGCAGGGTCAGCGATGATGCACCGCGACTCCCGTCAGACGAGACCGGCAGACAGGATGCGCGCCAGAGGCTGGATGACGGCGACGCTGGCATCCCGGCCGGAATGCCTCGGTGGACAGGCGCGTATCGCCGCCGCCGCGCGGCCGAGCCGCGTCGAAAAAAAACGCGTTCGTCACACAGCGACGGTCTCTCCCGGCGGTCGCGCGCGTTCTAGGTTCTGTCGATCGCTCAACGCGAATGCAGGTTCATGAACGGACACGCCGCGGCACGATTTCCGGACGACCTGCGCGAAGCCCTGGCGCAGGCTCTGTACGATTGCGAGCGGACGGACGGGGAGGATCGCGCCGCCTGGACCGACACGGACCTTGAGGCCCGCCACCCGGGCCTGCGCGAGCGCTATCGCCGATCCGCCGACGCCCTGGCGGCCGGTCCGCTCGCGGACCTGATGGCCGCCCGCCATGCCGACGAGGAGGAGCTGCGGGTGCTGCGCCGGCAACGGATGTCGCCCGAGCGCGAGCGGGAGCTGCTTGAGGCGAACAACCGCCTCGTCGCCCGCGCCGAGGCCGCCGAGACGGCGCGGCACACCGCGGAGGAAGCGCTCGCGACGCTGCGCCGCGAGCGGGATGTCGCGCGGGAAGCCGAGGCGTTCTGGCAGCAATTCGCCTTCGACGCCGACGATCTCGCGACCCGGCGCCTCATCGAGCAGACCGACGCCCGCGCCGAGGCCGAGCGGCGGGCGATCGAGGAGCGTTGCCGACGGGAGCGCGCGGAGGCGGCGCTGCGCCTGTTCGCCGACCGGGCCGACGTCATGCCCAAGGAGGGATGGGCGTCGGAACTGGCGAAGGCCAATCGCGACATCCCGCTCTGGTGGTTCCACGCGGCCCGCGTCGCCCTCGAGCCGCCGGACCTGTCCCGACCGACCGAGGGCGGCGAGGCCTGAACGCCTCAGGCCGCCGCGGGCTGCTTCGCGGGCGTGTCGCGGAACAGAGCCGTACAGCCGGAGCCGCGATGCATGCTCAGGATCGACGCGCGGTCGATCTCCGGGTGCGTCTTGAGCACCTTCTGAACGCAAGCGAGCACCCGCTCGTACTGCGCGGCGTCGTAATTCGGTTCGAGCGGGCTGACGGCGATGTAGGTCTCGACCACCAACACGCGCTCGGCGCGGTCGTGGGCGACGTCGACGGCGATCCAGGACGACTTGATCAGGCTGGTGCTGGCGAGCATGGGCGTTCCTCGTGCAGCGTTACATCGTTTCACCCACGGCCGCGACGCGTTTTTCATCCCGCGGCTGGGGCAATTTTGGCGAAATCATGGACCGCCTGTCGGCGAATGCCAAGGGGTCGCCCCGGACCCCCTGCACGCTGTGCAGCGTGTTGAGCGCGAGCCCGCACCGGCTTACGGTCGGCCATCGGCTGGTGCCGGAGGTGTCCACAATAGGCACTCGCATCCGGCAAATGGCATGTGGTATACAAATTGGCGGACTCGTCACCCCGGGTCCGCGTGACGGTGTCGCGATACGACGGGACCGCGCTGTGGGAGGGAGAACAGACATGATCCGTTCGAGGATGGAAGGCCTCTGCTCCTCAGTCGCGGCACGCGCGACACGGGCCCGTGCAGGCATCGAACCGATATCCCGCGCGGCCTGAGCCGCCCTCCGACATCCCCAAATCGACTCCAGCTCCGAGACCGATCATGACCAAGGCCCTCGAAGGCGTCCGCATCCTGGACTTCACCCACGTTCAATCCGGCCCGACCTGTACGCAGCTCCTGGCTTGGTTCGGCGCCGACGTCATCAAGGTCGAGCGGCCGGGCGCGGGGGACGCCACGCGTCAGCAGCTTCAGGACATCCCGGACGTGGACAGCCTCTATTTCACGATGCTGAACCACAACAAGCGGTCGATCACGCTCGACTCGAAGAACCCGAAGGGCAAGGAGGTTCTCTGGCGGCTGATCAAGGAATGCGACGTCCTGGTCGAGAATTTCGCGCCCGGCGCCCTCGCCCGCATGGGCCTGACCTGGGAGAAGATCCACGAGGTCAACCCGCGGATGATCCTGGCCTCAGTGAAGGGCTTCGGTCCGGGCCGCTACGAGGATTGCAAGGTCTACGAGAACGTCGCGCAGTGCGCCGGCGGCTCCGCGTCGACGACGGGCTTCCGCGACGGAATCCCGATGGTGACGGGCGCGCAGATCGGCGATTCCGGCACCGGCCTGCACCTCGCCCTCGGCATCGTCACGGCGCTCTACCACCGGACCCAGAGCGGCCTCGGCCAGAAGGTCGACTGCGCCATGCAGGACGGCGTGCTCAACCTCTGCCGGGTGAAGCTGCGCGACCAGCAGCGTCTCGCGCACGGGCCTCTCAGGGAGTACAGCCAGTTCGGCGAGGGCATCCCGTTCGGCGAGGCGACCCCGCGTGCGGGCAACGATTCCGGTGGCGGCCAGCCGGGCCGGATCCTGCGCTGCAAGGGCTGGGAGCAGGACCCGAACTCCTACATCTACGTCATCACCCAGGCCGCCGTCTGGGAGCCGATCTGCGACATCATCGGTGAGCCGGATTGGAAGACCGATCCGAACTACGCGACCCCGAAGGCCCGCCTGCCGCATCTCAACGAGATCTTCACGCGGATCGAGGCGTGGACGATGAAGGTCTCGAAGTTCGAGGTGATGGACACCCTGAACAAGTACGACATCCCGTGCGGCCCGATCCTGTCGATGAAGGAGATCGCCGAGGACGAGTCCCTGCGGAAGACCGGCACCATCGTGGAGGTCGATCACCCGACCCGCGGCAAGTACCTGACGGTCGGCAACCCCATCAAGCTGTCGGCGAGCCCGAGCGAGGTCACCCGCTCGCCGCTCCTCGGCGAGCACACCGACGAGATCCTGCGCTCCGTGCTCGGCTACTCCGAGGCCGAGGTCGGTGAGATCGCCGAATCTGGCGCGATCGGCGCGGTGCAGAAGATCGCGGCGGAGTGATCGGTCTCCGGCGATCCGGGGGCGAGATCCCGGATCGCCGATGTTACAATCCGGGGGCGTGCGTGAAGCGCGGCCCCGGATTCCGGGTGACGCCGTTCGACAGCCGGGGCACGGTCGCGCCGCCGAGCCCGCGTTCGGTTTGTTTCTCCCCGGCCCTGCTCAGGGTCCGGATGACACCCAGGAGCCTGCATGCGCATCGCCTTCATCGGTCAACAGGATTTCGGAAAAGCGGTCCTGGAGGCGTTCCTCAAACGAGGCGATGAGGTTGCGGCGGTGTTCTGCGCGCCCGAGAAGCCCGGCGCCAAGCCGGATGTCCTCAAGACGGCGGCCGTCGAGAAGGGGCTGACGGTCTACCAGTTCCCCAGCCTGAAGAGCCCCGAGGCCGAGGACGCGATGCGCGGCCTGAACGCCGATATCGGCATCATGGCCTATGTGCTCCAGTTCGCGCCGCAGAGCTTCGTCAACATCCCGAAGCACGGCACCATCCAGTATCATCCGAGCCTGCTGCCGCGTTACCGGGGCCCCTCCTCGATCAACTGGCCGATCGCCCGGGGCGAGTTGCAGACCGGCCTGACGATCTTCCGGCCCACCGACGGCCTCGACGAGGGGCCGGTGATCCTGCAGAAATCCTGCCCGATCGGCGCCGACGCGACCCTGGGCGACGTCTACTTCGACAACCTGTTCCCGATGGGCGTCGAGGCCATGCTCGAGGCGGCCGACCTCGTCGTGGCCGGCCAGCATGTCGAGATCGATCAGGACGAGGACGCCGCGAGCTACGAGGGTTGGTTCCGCGGCGCCGAGGCGGAGATCCACTGGTCGGCCCACGCCGAGCAGATCTACAACCTGATCCGCGCGGCGAACCCGGCACCCGGTGCCTGGACCACGCACGACGGCAAGAAGCTCCAGATCTTCGACTGCGGCCTGCATCGGATCCGCAAGCTCGCCGACGTCGTCGGCAAGCCCGGCGAGGTGATCGCCGTCGACGACGAGGGCTTCAGCGTCTGCGCGCAGGGCGGGCGGCTCGAGATCCGCAAGGTCAAGGCGGAGGGCGGCAAGAAGGTCGCGGCCGCCGAGTACGCCCAGGAGGCCGGGCTGGCGGTCGGTCAGTTTCTCGGGCGCTAGGTCAGCCGCGCCTCAGGTCGTCTCCGGCGCGGTCGGCCGCGCCGCATTCAGACCGTAGCCGCGGAAGCGCTCGACCGTCGTGCCGATCTCGTCGTCGGACAGGATGATCGGCGTCCCGATCTGCCGCGCGACGGCGTATTGCTGGCAGAGCGTCTCCAGCTCGACGGAGAGCCACAGGGCCTTCTCCAGGCTCGCCCCGGCCGCGATCATCCCGTGATTGGCGAGGAGGCAGACGTTGCGGTCGACGAGCGCCGCGAGGGCGAGGTCCGAGAGTTCCGCGGTGCCGTAGGGCGCGTAGGGCGCGCAGCGTACCGTCGGGCCGCCGAAAGCCGCGATCATGTAGTGGACCGCCGGGATGGCCTCTCCGCACATCGCGAAGGCGGTGCAGTAGACCGGATGCGCGTGGACCACCGCGTGGAATTCCGGACGGGACGCGAGGATGTCTCGGTGGAAGCGCCATTCCGATGACGGCTTCCGATCCGGCGCGTGGGTGCCGTCGAGACCCATCCGGACCACGTCGTCCGGTCCGATCCGTTCGGTGGGCACGCCCGACGGGGTGATCAGGAGCCCGTCGCGGAAGCGCACCGAGACATTGCCCGACGTGCCGCGGTTCAGCCCCTGTGCGTCGAGTGCCCGCGCCGCCGCCACGACGCCCTCGCGCGCGATCCGCTCGTCCCTGTCCATGCCCGATCTCCGGAAGGCCCGGTTCCCGGTATGCAGGAAGCCCGGCGCCGTAAAGACGGCGCCGGGCTCACTCGCGTCTGTGCGGCGCCGGACGATCGGAGCCCGCTACTGCGCCAGCACCGGCGCGAGGCCCGCCTCGGGCTTCTTGGTGTAGGCGGCGCGCATCGGCTTGAGGACGAACAGCGCCAGCAGGGCCGCGAGGATGTTGAGGGCCGCGGCCGCAAGGAACACCGTGTGCCAGCTCCCGGTCATGGTCGTGAGCACGCTGGTGTAGGGAACGATCAGCGCCGCGGTGCCCTTGGCCGTGTAGAGCAGCCCGGCATTGGTCGCCGCGTACTTCGAGCCAAACGTGTCGCCGCAGGTCGCCGGGAACAGCGAGTAGATCTCGCCCCACGCGAAGAACACGAGACCGGTCAGCAGCACGAAGGCGATCGGATTCTGGCCGAATTGGCTCAGCGCGTAGATGCCCAGGCCCTCGATCGCGAAGGACAGGAACATCGTGTTCTCACGGCCGATATGGTCGGAGACCCAGCCGAAGAACGGGCGCGTCACGCCGTTGAGAACCCGGTCGAGCGTGGCCGCGAAGGTCAGCGCCGGCAGCGTGATCCCCAGGAGCGAGACCGGGACGTCGGCGATCTTGAAGTCCTTGGCGATCGGGCCGAGCTGCGCGGTGGCCATCAGGCCGCCGGCGGCCATCATGACGAACATCGCGTACATGACCCAGAAGATCGGGGTGCGGACCATCTCGGAGGGCTTGTAGTCCCGCTTCGACTGGCTGACCCGGGCGACTTCCGGAACCTGGCCCTTGGCCGGCGCGCGCAGGAACAGGGCGATCAGCATGACGAGCACGCCCTGCCCGATCCCGAAGTAGAAGAAGGCCGCCTCGTAGCCCTGGGACTTGATCATCGCCTGGATCGGCACGACCGTGAGTGCCGAACCCGCGCCGAAGCCCATGGCGGTGATGCCGGCGGCCAGGCCGCGGCGGTCGGGGAACCACTTCAGCGAGTTGCCCACGCAGGTCCCGTAAACCGCGCCTGCACCGGTGCCGCCGATCGCGGCCGCGATATAAAGCACGGTGAGCGAGTCCGCGTAGGAATTGATCACCCACGCGACGGCGCAGAGCAGGCCGCCGAACAGCGTGACGATGCGCGGACCGTACTTATCCACGAACCAGCCCTCGATCGGGACCAGCCACGTCTCGGTGACGACGAACAGCGTGAACGCCACCTGGATCGCCGCGCGATCCCAGCCGTGCCGCTCCTGCATCGGGCTCACGAAGAAGGTCCAGCCGTACTGCATATTGGCAATCATGCACATGCAGACGACGCCGAAGGCGAGTTGCAGCCAGCGGCCGCGCCCAACCGGTTTGACGATCTCGGACATACCGTTCCCTCTTGGCAGTATTCTTGTCGGCGTTCGCGCTCGAGCCGGGCTTATGCCCTGCCACGGCGCAGCTTGTCAGAACAACGTGATCGGAATTCTTCGAAAAATTCTTGGCCCGCAGACAAATAATCTCTGCAGTACAGCAGCATCCGGCGCCGAGTCGGCCTTGATGTCCGATGGTCGACGGTATGCCAGCAAGATGGTGCTGATTTAATCCCGGGGTGTCAATCAAAGCTGCAAAAAAACACAGGTTCGGGACCGGGGATTAAATCGCCTTCCCGAACGTGTCTCGATAGGCGACGGGCGATGGTCGCGCCGCGGCCAATTTTTCAGGTGCCGAGCGCCGGCAATGGTCACAGGTCTGTGGGACCGCTCCGCGATCGACTAGGATCTCGCAAAGGTTTGGGTTAGGTCGTTTGAGAGCGCACGACAGAGAATGCGTGCGAGACATCATGCGTGTGAGCTGACTGGACGAGGGATGTCGAATTCCGAACCGCTGAGCGTGAAGCCCATCGTCGCCAGCTCCAGTCTCCGGACATTGGCCTACGAGGCGCTCAAGACGGCCATCACCAACATGGACATCTACGGGCGTCCGGACGAGGTGCGGCTCGACGAGCGCAAGCTGTCGCAGGATCTCGGTGTCAGCCGCACCCCGGTGCGGGAAGCCCTGACGGTTCTGGAGCAGGAAGGCTTCGTCCGCTCCGAGGCCCGGCGCGGCGTCTTCGTGATCAAGAAGAACAAGCGCGAGATCGTCAGCATGATCCACGCCTGGACGGCGCTGGAGAGCATGGCGGCACGCCTCGCCTGCGCGCGCGCCACCGACGGCCAGCTCCGCTCGCTGCGCGAATCCTTCCCCGAGTTCTTCGAGGGCCAGCCGTCCGAACACATGGACGAGTATTCGGACGCGAACATCCGATTCCATCAGCGGATCATCGCGCTGGGTCACTGCGAGGCGATCGCCGATCTGACCAGCAATTTGCTCATGCACGTGCGCGGCATCCGCAGCACCGCGCTCCGGCAGGGCGATCGGGCGGAGCGCTCCATCCGGGAGCACGTCGCCATCATCTCGGCGCTCGAAGCCCGTGATGCCGATCTGGCCGAGAGACTCGTGCGCGAGCACGGTCTGGGTCTCGCGCAGCACGTCGACACCTACGGCGATTATCTGGATTGAGCGACCGTTCAGTCCTCGCCTGACGGATCGCCCGGCCCGGACGACACCTCGTGCCTGTGCGGCATGATGATGGGCCAAGGGCGCGAGCGGCGCTCGGGGGGAACCCTCGTTTGCCGCGCCGGCTATCACACAAGCTCAGCACGCGCCTGAATATAAATCGCGCGCAAGCGTTGATGCACTGCAGAACATGTTCGGCGAGGCCACAACCTTTCAAAGCTGATCGGTTGTGCATTTTTATGCATGACTGGGCAACAATCCGAACTTTGTGGGCTCGATCTGCGCGCCCCATGCATGTTCGACATAATCGGTATTCGTAATCTGGCATACCAAGTTGCGCAGCAGCATGGCACGCATTGCGTCGCAACATGAGGCGGTTCCAGACCGCGCCGGAGAATCCGATGATCGCCAGCTTCCTCGCCATCTTTGTCGCCTTCGCCGCCTGCCAGGCGCTGCTCACCGTCAAGTTCGCGGACTTCCTCTCCGCCGACCGTGCCCGGAACACTGTCGAGCCGACCGCCGACGTCGCGAACGCCAAGCTCGCCTGAAGTCAGAGCTGGATCCGCGATACCAGAGAGTGCGTAGGGGTAACGCTTTCCTCAAATTTTACGCGTAGGGTGAACCGATCGTTGACCGTGCGGGCGAGGAGCTACCGCGTTGGCCCTCGGCGCAGCCTCGGTTTTCTCGGACGGCCCCTTCGTCCTCCTCGTATCGGACCGCCCGTCCGAACGATCGGCCCTCGAGCGTGCCATCGCGCTCGTGATGAACTGCTGGTCGATCCCGCCCGGCGCGCCGCTACCGTCAGGCCGCCCGCACCTCGTCATCCTCGACCTGCCGCCGGCCCAGACCGCCAGAGTGCAGTCGACCCTCCCCCACCACGGACCGCCGGTTCCGCGCCTCGTCCTCGTGCGCGGCGAACCCATGCCGGCTACCCGCTATCTGCGTCAGCTGCCGGCAGCCTCGCCCCGGCAACTCGTTCTGGCGAACGTCTTCGCCATGATCGAGGAGGCGACGCGGTCCGCAGAGCTGCGGCAGCGCCGGCTCCTGGAGCGCGTCTCGGGCGCGACCGCCGTCGTCGCCGAGATCTTCGACAGCGCCGCTCTCGGGGCCCGGCTGCAGCGCGCCGACGCGGATCGCGGGACCGAGTTCGTTCTGGCGGCCATCTCCGAGGTCGGGATCTCCGAGTGGCTTGCCGAGGTCTGGCGCCACGAGATCGGCGTCTATCAGCACACCCTCGGCGTCGCGGGCCATGCCGCCACGTTCGGCTCGCAGATCGGGCTCGGTCAGACCGATCTCGCACTGCTGGTGCGGTCGGCGCTCCTGCACGACATCGGCAAGGCGCGCATCCCCGTGGAGATCCTCAACAAGCCGGGACCGCTCAACGCCGAGGAATTGCGGCTGATGCAGCGCCATCCCGACATCGGCGCCGATCTGCTCCGGGCGCACGGCGATTTCGAGGACGCGGTGATCGACGTGGTCCGCCACCACCACGAGCGTCTGGACGGGAAAGGATATCCCGATCGGCTGTCCGGCCCCGCGATCTCCGACCTCGTGCGGATCGTGACGATCTGCGACGTGTTCTCCGCGCTGACCGAGCGGCGGACCTATCGGCAGCCCGCCTCGCCCGCCGAGGCGCTGTCGATCATGACGGACAGCGCCGGGCATCTGGATCCGGATCTCCTGCGGGCCTTCGCGCCCTCCATGCTCAAAGGCAGCGCCCTGGCGGCCTGAATCCGCAGCGTGAATTCGCGGCCTGATCCGCGGCCGGGCGTGGCTCTGGCGCCACGCCGGTCGGCGGGATCCTGCCGGCGCGCCGCGCGCCGCGCTTTCGCCGCAACCGCGCCGGAGGGAAGCGATCCCGTCTCACGCAACGCCGTCCGGACCGTGCCCAAACTCAGTCGCGCCATCGCCGCCGCCCTCCTGCTGGCCCTCACCGGGTGCGGCGGTCTCTCGGTCCTTCCCGAGTCCTCTGTCGAGAACGCGACGCACACCGCCGTGCTCGACGAGGTCGCGGCCGCCGCGGCGATCTCGGCCTACCGGGTTCAGCACGGCCTGAGCCCGGTCGTGGTCGATCCGGCTCTCGTGAAGGCGGCCGCCTTCCAGGCCGGCAACAACGCCCGCCGCGGCCAGCTCAGCCACGATGTCGGCGGCAGCTTCACCTCGCGCATGGCGTCGGCCGGTCTCGCGAGATCCTGGGCGGCCGAGAATCTCAGCGCCGGCTCCGAGACCCTGGAACAGGTGCTCGCCCGCTGGAAGGCGAGCCCCGAGCACAACAAGAACATGCTGCTCCCGCAGATCCGCAGGATCGGGATCGCCCGGGTCGATGCCCCCACGACGCGGTACAAGCGCTTCTGGGCGCTCGTGATGGCCGGGACCTGACGCCGGGGCGTCTCAGGGTTCGGACGGCGCGAGATCGACGATCCGGAGCTGGGCCCGCTCGGCGCCGCGCCAGCGGTCGCAGGACAGGGTCCCGGCCACGTGCATCTCCCGGCCGATCCCGTTCAGGAGGGCCAGGCCGAGCGGCCGTTCGGCCGCGCGGAAGCAGATCGCCCCGACCACCTGACCGTCGCGGCTGCGCAGTCGCGCCCTGACATGGTTCGAGCCGACCACGCCGGCATCGACGAGGCGATGCCGGCCCAGCGCGAAGAGCGGCTCGGGCGCGCCCTGGCCGAACGGGCCGGCCTGCTGCAGCAGCCGGACCGTCTTTGCGGTGGCGCCGCCGGCGCTGAGGCCGCCGTCGATCAGCAGGGCGTCGGCCGCGCGGGCCACCGCGACGCTCGCCCCGAGCAGCATCGCCAGGTGCGCCTCGAAGCGCGGGATGTCGTCGGCCCGCACGGTGACGCCGGCCGCCATGGCGTGGCCGCCGCCCTTGCTGGCGAGCCGGGCCTCGACGCAGGCGCGGACCGCGAGCCCGAGATCCGCGCCCGGGATCGAGCGCCCAGAGCCCGTGGCGGTGCCGTCCGGGCGGATCGCGAACGCGAAGGCCGGGCGGTTGAAGCGCTCCTTCAACCGCGAGGCGATCAGGCCGACTATGCCGGGGTGCCACTCGGCGCTGGCGGTCACCAGCACGGTGCGGGCCGGATCCAGCGTCAGCGCCCGGTCCATCTCGGCCTCGGCCTCCTGGACGGCCTGCGCCTCGATCGCCTGGCGCTCGCGGTTCAGCCGATCGAGGTCGGCGGCGATCCGGGCCGCCTCGCTCGGGTCCGCCGTGGTCAGCAGGCGGGCGCCCAGTGCCGAATCGCCGATGCGGCCCCCGGCATTGATGCGCGGCCCGAGGACGAAGCCGAGGTGCCAGGCTTCCGGCGGCTCGCCGAGCGAGGCGGCGTCCAGCAGCGCCGCGAGCCCGGTGCGGCCGCGATGGCGCATCACCGTAAGGCCCTGGGTCACGAAGGCCCGGTTGAGGCCCGTGAGGGGCACGACGTCGGCAACGGTCGCCAGGGCGACGAGATCGAGGGCGTCGGTGAGCTGCGGTTCGGGACGATGGCCGCCGAAGAAGCCGTCCTGCCGCAGGGCGCGGTTCAGCGCGACCAGGGTCAGGAACACGATGCCGGCGGCACAGAGATGGCCGAGGCCCGAGAGGTCGTCGAGGCGATTCGGGTTGACCACGGCGCGGGCCGGCGGGAGCACCTCGGAGGCCGCGTGGTGGTCGAGGACGATGACGTCCAGGCCGGATTTCTCGGCCTCCTCCAGGGGCGCGTGGCCGCTCGTCCCACAATCGACGCAGACGAGGAGCGTCGCGCCCTCGGCCGCGAGCGCGGTGATCGCCGCGATGTTGGGTCCGTAGCCCTCGGTGATCCGGTCGGGAATGTGGATCGGCGCGCGCAAACCCAGCTCGCGGAGGTATCCGGCGAGCAGGGCCGCGCTTGCGGCGCCGTCGACGTCGTAATCGCCGAAAACCGCCACGGTCTCCCCGCGCTTCACCGCCCGAACGAGTCGGCGGATGGCCGCCTCCATGTCGAGCAGCGTGTCCGGATCCGGCATCAGGTCCCGCAGGCGAGGGGCGAGGTGGCGGGGCGCCGCCTCCGGTACGATCCCGCGTCCCGCGAGCACGCGGGCCAGCAGTTCCGGCAGGCCGTGGGCCTGGACCATCTTGGCGATGTGATTCTGGACGGCCGCGCCGCCGCAGCGCTCCTGCCAGCGCCGGCCGGTCACGGAGGCGGCCACACCCAGGAAGGGCGGCAATTCGGCGAGGAGCGGAGCGGACGACACGGGCGCCACCCTACACCGGCCGGCGCGGGGAATCTTGCGCCCCGCCGCAACAGCGACGGCGAACCCGATCGCCACAACGAGAAAGGGCGGGCATCGCTGCCCGCCCCTCGACGCTGCCGGAGACCTGGGTCTCAGAGCGACTTCAGCACGCTGTCCACGACCTTCTTGGCGTCGCCGAACAGCATCATGGTGTTGTCGCGGAAGAACACCTCGTTCTCGACACCCGCGTAGCCGGAGCCCATGCCGCGCTTGATGAACAGCACGGTCTTGGCCTTCTCCACGTCGAGGATCGGCATGCCGTAGATCGGCGAGGCCTTGTCGGTCTTGGCGGCCGGGTTGGTGACGTCGTTGGCGCCGATCACGAAGGCGACGTCCGCCTGCGGGAACTCACCGTTGATGTCCTCCAGTTCGAAGACCTCGTCGTAGGGCACGTTGGCCTCGGCGAGCAGCACGTTCATGTGCCCTGGCATGCGGCCCGCCACCGGGTGGATGGCGTACTTCACGTCGACGCCCTCCTTCTTCAGCATGTCGGCCATCTCGCGCAGGGAGTGCTGCGCCTGGGCGACCGCCATGCCGTAGCCCGGGACGATGATGACCCGCTCGGCGTTCTTCATGATGTAGGCCGCGTCGTCGGCCGAACCCTGCTTCACGGGCCGGGTCTCGACCTGGCCGGTACCGGCCGCGGCGGTGTCGCCACCGAAGCCGCCGAGGATCACCGAGATGAACGACCGGTTCATCGCGTGGCACATGATGTAGGACAGGATCGCGCCCGAGGACCCGACCAGCGAGCCGGTGATGATCAGCGCGAGGTTGCCCAGGGTGAAGCCGATCCCGGCCGCCGCCCAGCCCGAGTACGAGTTGAGCATCGACACGACCACCGGCATATCGGCGCCGCCGATCGGGATGATGATCAGGCCGCCGAGCACCAGCGAGGCGATGACGATCAGCCAGAAGATCGCCTTCGACTCGGTGCCGATGAACAGGGCGATCAGCAGCACGAGGCCGGCGGCCAGCAGCGCGTTGATGAGGTGGCGCTGAGGCAGCATGATCGGCTTGCCGGACATGCGCCCGTCGAGCTTGGCGAAGGCGATCACCGAGCCGGTGAAGGTGATGGCGCCGATGGCCACGCCGAGACCCATCTCGAACAGCGACTGCTTGTGGAAGTGCCCGTTCTCGATGATGCCGAATGCCTGCGGTGCGTAGAGGGCGCCCGCGGCCACGAAGACGGCCGCGAGGCCGACCAGCGAGTGGAAGGCCGCCACGAGCTGCGGCATCGCGGTCATCGGCACGCGCTTGGCGATCACCGCGCCGGCGCCGCCGCCGAGCCCTAAGCCCAGCAGGACGAGGATCCAGGCGCCGGCACCCGCCGGCGGGTGGCCGACCAGCGTGGTCAGGATGGCGAGCCCCATGCCGACCATGCCGTACAGGTTGCCCTGCCGGGAGGTCGTGGGGTGCGAGAGCCCCCGCAGCGCCATGATGAACAGGACGCCGGCGACGATATAGAGAAGGGAGGAGACGTTCTCTGACACCGGCTCAGCCCTTCTTCTTGTACATGCCGAGCATGCGCTGCGTGACGAGGAAGCCGCCGAAGATGTTCACGCTGGCGAGCACGATGCCGATGAAGCCGAAGAACCGGGCGAGGCCCGTGCCCTTCTCGATCAGCGGAACGCCGACCGCCAGGATCGCGCCGACGATGATCACCGACGAGATCGCGTTGGTCACCGACATGAGCGGGGTGTGCAGGGCCGGGGTCACCGACCAGACCACGTAGTAGCCGACGAAGATCGCCAGCACGAAGATCGCGAGCCGGAACACGGTCGGATCGACCGCGCCGCCGGTGGCGGCGCTGAGCCCGTGGCCCATGCCGTCGGCGATGACCTGCGCCTGGTCGGCGGCGTTGCGCGCCACCGCGGCCGCGGCGCGCGCGGCGTCGGCCAGCACGCGGGCCTGATCGGCCGCCTGATCGGGAGGGACGATGACGTTTGCCATTCTGCTACTCCTCTCGGCCAGGCTTCACTGCGCGCCTGCCGGGGTGGCCGCACCGGACGCCTTGCTGGCCTCCGACTTGGCCAGCCCCACGGAGGCGGCTTCCGAGGCTGCGCCATCGGTCTTGGGCTGGAAGGATGCGTGGACGACCGAGCCGTCTCGGGTGAGGTTCGTGGCCTTCACCAGCTCGTCGTCCCAGTTGATGGCCAGCGCCTTCGATTCCTTGTCGATCAGGGTCTCGACGAAGGCGTAGAGGTTGCGCGCGTAGAGGCTCGACGAGGTGGCGGCGAGCCGCCCCGGCACGTTGACGTGGCCGACGATCTTCACGCCGCGATCGTTCGTGACGACCTCGCCAGCCTTGGCGCCGGCGACGTTGCCGCCGCGCTCCACCGCAAGATCGACGAGGACCGAACCCGGCTTCATCGACGCCACCATCTCCTCGGAGACCAGCTTCGGCGCCGGCCGGCCCGGGATCAGTGCGGTGGTGATGACGATGTCCTGCTTGGCGATGTGGCCCTTGACCAGCTCCGCCTGCTTCTTCTGGTACTCGGCTGACATCTCCTTGGCGTAACCGCCGGCCGTCTCGGCCTGCTTGAATTCGTCGTCCTCGACGGCGACGAATTTGGCGCCGAGCGATTCGACCTGCTCCTTGGTGGCGGGCCGGACGTCGGTGGCGGTGACGACCGCGCCGAGCCGGCGGGCTGTCGCGATGGCCTGGAGGCCGGCCACGCCGACGCCCATGACGAAGACGCGGGCGGCCGGCACGGTGCCGGCGGCGGTCATCATCATCGGCATGGCCCGCCCGTACTCGGCGGCGCCGTCGACGACCGCGCGGTAGCCGGCGAGATTCGCCTGCGAGGACAGGACGTCCATCACCTGCGCGCGGGTGATGCGGGGCATCAGCTCCATGGCGAAGCCGTCGATCCCCGCCTCGGCCATCGCCTTGAGGGCGTCCTCGTTGCCGTAGGGGTCCATGATCGCGATCACGGTGGCGCCGCGCTTCAGCTGCGGCAGCTCCTCGGCGCTCGGGCGCCGGACCTTGAGCACGAGGTCGGCATCCCCGGCAGCATCGGCGGCGCTCCCAGCGATGCTGGCGCCGGCGGCCTCGTACTCGGAGTCCAGGATTCCGGCCTTCTGACCGGCCCCGGACTGCACCACGACTTCGGCACCGAGAGTCTTGAACTTCTTGACGGTCTCAGGAACCGCGGCGACGCGCGGCTCCGCGGAGTCCGTCTCGGACAGCACAGCAATGCGCATGCGAGGGTTCCCCTGGAAAAGCTCGGCCTTTCGAATGCGCGAACCGGCGCAGCTTTTCGAGAGGCGGATCTACGATACCGCGATGGATGCGGCCGGAATGTAACTTGCGCCCAATTTAATTGCCAACAATGTGTCAGCGTCCCGCTCGGCGAACGCGAGCGGGTTCGTCATCCGCGGCGACGCTCGACGCCGCCGCCCACGGCCCTCTCAGGCGAAGAACAGGTAGAGGACCAGGAGAATGCCGACGACCAGCGGGGCCTTCCACCCCACGGCCGGCGCGAGGGCGCCCACCGCGCCCGCGGCTCCGGAGGCGATCACGCCGACGATGGCCAGCAGCCACGCCTCGCGGATCCCGCCGATGGCGAGGGCCAGCACCCAGCAGATGACGACGCCAGTGGCGATTTCGACGAACCGGACAAATCCGCGATAGGTCTGCTCGTGCGTCGTCGCGTCCATCGCCGGGCTGTAGGTGTGCCCGGCCACCGTGTCACTCTCGGCCATCGTGCGCTCGTTTCCCTAAGACGCGACTTCTTGCGGTCGCGGTCGGATGTAGCTCAAGCGTTTACCTGCCGCAATCGGACGCACGCAAGTTGATCGCTCTCCCGGTGGATCTTCGCGTCGAATCAAGCCGGTTTCGGCAGACCGGCTTCGGTGAGCGCCCGGCCCTGGCGTTTCGTGAGTTCGTCCAGCGAGAAATGCTCGATCTCGGCCTCGAACAACCGGTGGTAGTTGAGCTCAGATCTGAGGTGGAGGAACACGGCGCCCAGCCCTACGGCCGCGCGATCCATGAAGACGAATTCCTGCGGGACAGTCACGGGCCCGCGCTCCTTCAGGGCCTGATGGACCTGGAAGGCCTGTCGGCGACCGTACTCCCCCGGCTTCACGCCGTCGGCGACGGTGCGGGTACGGTCTTCGAGCAGCGGCCCGTAGATGAAGCGGGCCCAGATGTTCAGGATCTCGATCTTCTCCTTGTCGAGATCCTTGAATCCCCAGACCTCGTAGGCGTGGACGATGCGGGCATCGTCGTTCTCCAACAGGCCGCGGTAGAGATCCACGACGCCGCCGACGAAGCGCGGATGGAAGATCCGGACGCAGCCGTAGTCCAGCAGGTTGATTCCCGCGGCCTCGCCGGCGTCCGAGAACACGGTGTAATTGCCCAGATGCGGGTCGCCGTGGATCACCGCTGCCCGGCTGAACGGGTGCCACCACGCCTTGAACATCGCCTGGGCGATCCGGTTGCGCACCTCGACCGGCTCGTCGGCGAAGCCCAGGATCTTGTCCCCGTCGAGCCAGCCGAGCGTGAGCAGACGCTTCGTCGAGAGCTCCGGAAAGACGCGCGGCACGCGCACCGCCGCGATGTCCTTCAGCACGGCCCCGTAGAGCGCCGCGTGCTTGGCCTCGCGCTCGTAGTCGAGCTCCTCGCGCACCCGGGCGCCGATCTCCTTCGCGATCTCGCGCGTGTCGAGCCACGTGTTCATCCGGCGGTGCAGCGCGAACGCGACCTCCAGCTGCTTCAGGTCGGCCTCCACGGCCGACTGCATGTCCGGGTACTGGAGCTTGCAGGCGAGACGTTCCCCGTCCTTGGTGGTCGCGCGATGGACTTGGCCCAGCGAGGCCGCCGCCGCGGGTTTGAGGTCGAAGCTGCCGAAGCGCTCCTGCCAGCCGGCGCCGAGCTCCGACTGCATCCGGCGCCGGACGAAGGCCGCGCCCATCGGCGGGGCGTCCGCCTGAAGCTTCTGCAGCTCGGTCGCGTATTCGGGCGGGAGCAGGTCCGGAACGGTGGCCAGCAGCTGGGCCACCTTCATGATCGGGCCCTTCAGGCCGCCCAGCGCCTGCGCCAGGGCGGCGGCGTTGGTGGTGCCCTCCTTTCCGAACAGCCGTGCCACGGCCATCCGGGCGGCGACGCCGCCGACGTTGGCGCCCACGCTGGCGTAGCGCCCGGCGCGGGCGGAGAAGCGGTTGGCTTCGCGGTCGGTCTCGGCCATCACTCGATCTGCTTGTCTGACGATGATGCGCAGATAAGCCGCCCCCGGCCGCGAACCAGGGGCGTGGGTCCCTGCGCCGCGGGGCCGACGAGGTCCGCGGCGCTCGGCTCAGGCCTGTCCTTCCATGCTCTCGAGCTCGACGATCATGCTCTCGATCATGCCGAGCCCGATCTGCCAGAAGCCCGGGTCCTTGGCGTCGAGGCCGAAGGGCGCGAGCAGCTCGCCGTAGGGTTTCGAGCCGCCGGCCGCGAGCAACGCGAAGTAGCGGTCCACGAAGCCGTCCTCCGCCCGGGCGTAGACGCCGTAGAGCGAGTTCACCAGGCAGTCGCCGAACGCGTAGGCGTAGACGTAGAACGGCGAGTGGATGAAGTGCGGGATGTAGGCCCAGAACGGCTCGTAGCCGGAATCCAGCGTGATGGCCGGACCGAGCGATTCTGCCTGGACGGACAGCCACAGCGCGTTGATCTGATCTGTGGTCAGCTCGCCCTTGGCGCGGGCGAGATGAACCTTCCGCTCGAACGAGTAGAAGGCGATCTGGCGCACCACCGTGTTGATCATGTCCTCGACCTTGGCGGCGAGCATGGCCCGACGCTGGGTCGTGTCCGTGGTCGCGGCGAGGAGCCGACGGAAGGTCAGCATCTCGCCGAAGACGCTCGCCGTCTCGGCCAGCGTCAGGGGCGTCGGCGCCATGAGGGCGCCGTTCGGCCCGGCGAGCACCTGGTGGACGCCGTGGCCCAACTCGTGCGCCAGCGTCATCACGTCCCGCGGCTTGCCCTGGTAGTTGACCAGCACATAGGGGTGGACGGAGGGCACGGTCGGATGCGCGAAGGCGCCCGGCGCCTTGCCGGGACGGGTCGGTGCGTCGATCCAGCGCTCGTCGAAGAAGCGCCGCGCGATCCCCGCCATCTTCGGCGAGAAGGCGTCGTAGGCGGACAGCACCGTGTCGCGGGCCTCCGTCCACGGGATCGTGCGCTGCTCGACGCGGGGCAGCGGCGCGTTGCGGTCCCAGTAGGGCAGCGCCTCCTGCCCGAACCACTTCGCCTTGAGCGTGTAGTAGCGGTGGGACAGGCGGGGATAGGCCGCCCGCACGGCGTCGACGAGGGCTTCCACCACGTCGGGCTCGACCCGGTTCGACAGGTGGCGCGCGTCTGCGACGTCCTTGAACCCGCGCCAGCGGTCGCTGATCTCCTTGTCCTTCGCCAGCGTGTTGGTGATGAGCGTGAACACCCGCAGCTGACCGCGCAGGACCGCGCTGATCGCGCCGGCCGCCTCCTTGCGGACCGCGCCGTCCGGATCCTGAAGCTTGTTGAGCGTCGGCTCCAGCGGCATCTCCTCGCCCTGCACGGTGAAGCGCAGCGCGGCGATCGTTTCGTTGAACAGCCGGTCCCAGGCGGCGTTCGACGTGACCGACTTCTCGAGGAACAGCTTCTCGGTGCGATCGTCGAGCTGGTGCGGCTTCTCCCGCCGCAGGTCCTCGATCCACGGGGCGTAGTGGGCGAGCGGCCCTTCGGCCATCGCGGCGTTCATGGCCGTATCGTCGACGCGGTTCAGCTCCAGGGCGAAGAAGAGGAGATCCGCCGAGGCGCTGGTCAGCCGCTCGCGGGTGTCGCCGTAGAACTTGGCGCGCGCCTCGTCGGTGGTGTCGCCGGAATAGACGAGACCCGCGAAGGACATGAGCTTGCCCAGCAGGTCCTCGATGCCCTCGTAGGCGCGCACCGCCTCGGCCAGCCGCGCGGACGCGTCCGGGCCCGCGGCGAGCTCCGCGATCCGGCCGGCGTAGGTCTCGGAGAAGCGGCGGCACTCCTCCTCGGCGCGGGTCATGTCGCCGGAGAAGTTCGGATCATCGAGGCCGGAATAGAGATCCGTGAGGTCCCATTCCGGAAGATGGCCGAGGTCGGCAGCCTTCGCAGCGGCGCGCGCGGCACTCACGCCCTCCGGCAGGCGGACAGTCACCGGCGAGGCGGTGTGGCTCGGCATCATGGTGTGCGATCCTCTCCAAGGGCTCCGGCCCCGTACCCTGATATCGAGCGTGCCGCCACGCGTTCAACGCGGAGGGACCGTCGGACCGGCGCGCGATCGGTGACGACGCGGCGCAAACGTCGTTAAGCGGCACTTTACGACTGTCGGTCACCCTACGGCTCGAAACGAAACAGTCGCCGAATCGGAAGGCCGCGACCGGGTCGAGCCCGCGTCGCGTGTCCGGCCTTCGCGCGCCGTTCAGGGAGCCGCCATGTCCGCCACCGTGCTCATCGTGGATGACGATCCGGTCCAGCGGCGCCTGGCCGAGGCGGCCGTGCGCCGTTTCGGCTTCGAGGCGCGGATCGCCGAGACCGGTGCGGACGCGCTGACCCTACTGCGATCCGAGGGTGCGGATGTCGTGCTCCTCGACCTCGTGATGCCGGGGCTCGACGGGCTCGGTGTCCTGGCCGAGATGCGCAAGAGCGGCCTCGCCACGCCGGTCATCGTCCAGACCTCCAACGGCTCCATCGACACGGTGGTCAGCGCCATGCGGGCCGGCGCCGTGGATTTCGTGGTCAAACCGGCGGGCGCGGAGCGGCTCCAGGTCTCGATCAAGAATGCCCTGCGGGTCGACACGCTCGAGGAGGAGGTGCGCCGAATGCGCCGCCGCGCCTCCGGGGCGCTCACCTTCAAGGATCTCACCTCGAAGAGCCCCGACATGGAGCGGGTGATCCGTCTCGCCGAGCGGGCGGCGAAGTCGAACATCCCCGTTCTGATCGAGGGCGAGTCCGGCGTCGGCAAGGAGGTCCTGGCCCGGGCGATCCAGGGGTCCGGCGACCGGCGCGGCAAGCCGTTCGTGACCGTCAATTGCGGGGCGATCCCGGAGAACCTGGTGGAATCCACCCTGTTCGGTCACGAGAAGGGGGCGTTCACCGGCGCCACCGAGAAGCACGCCGGCAAGTTCGTCGAGGCCTCGGGCGGGACCCTGTTCCTGGACGAGATCGGCGAGTTGCCCCTCGACGCGCAGGTGAAGCTGCTCCGGGCCCTCCAGGAGGGCGAGGTCGATCCCGTCGGCGGCAAGCGCTCGGTGCGGGTGGACATCCGGCTCGTCTCGGCGACGAACCGGTCGCTGCTCGACCTCGTGAAGCAGGGCAAGTTCCGCGAGGATCTCTACTACCGCCTGAACGTCTTCCCGATGACGCTGCCGCCCCTGCGGGCGCGCCGCGAGGACATCCCGGACCTCGTCCGCTCGTTCTGCGCGCGGTTCTCGGCCGAGGAAGGCAAGCGCGTGCGGGCGATCAGCCCGGAGGCCATGGCCCTGCTCACGCGCTATCCCTGGCCGGGCAACGTCCGGCAGCTGGAGAACGCCCTGTTCCGCGCCGTCGTGCTGGCGGACGGCGACGAGCTGACCGTCTCCGAATTCCCCCAGATCGCCGCGCAGGTCGAGGGCTTCGACGTGCGGATCCCGGCAGCGCCGGTCCAGCCGCAGATGCCGGCCTACGCCCCCGAACCGGTGCGGGAGATCGTCCGCGTCGAGGTCCGCGACCCGCACGCCATGTCGCTCGTCGCCGAGGAGACCGGCGAGATGAAGCCGATGGACGTCCTGGAGGCGGAGATCATCCGCTTCGCGCTCCAGTTCTACCGGCAGCGGATGTCCGAGGTCTCGCGCCGCCTCGGCATCGGACGCTCCACCCTCTACCGCAAGCTCAAGGATCTGGGGCTGGAGGAGGACGATAAAACCGAGGACGCGGCCTGATCGAGCGCGGCGTGCGCTAGCGCACCGCGCGCATTCGTTTCGGCCACGGTCGCTGAAATTCTCGGCCCTGCTGCATCGCGCCGGCAGATGATTGAGCGGATCGTAAGCTGAGCAGCATTAGAAATGACACATTCATCTGCAGGACCGAGCCTCTATTCGCGATAACTGCGGTTGCTCAAAGCCACGCTTGCGCGGATAATCACAATCTGAGCGTGCGGTCCTGCCGCCGCGCCCCGGGAGATCACGATGCGCGTCCCGCGCTCCAGCCTCATCGCGCTGGCCGCCCTTCTCGGCGGCACGCTGGCACCGGCCGGCTCCCTCCGCGCCGCGACGGCCGCGCTGGACCAGCCGGCCACCGATGTCCCCGCGACCCCGCCCGCTGCCGCGCCGGGGCCGGCGGCGCCCGCGCCGGCGGACCCGTCGGCGCCCGCCGCGACCGCCCTTCCCGACTACAAGCCTGAGGCGCCGGCGGCCGAGCCGTCCCCGGCTCCCGCCGCGGCGGCCCCGGTCGCCCCGACGGACCCGCTCGGCGCCGCAATCTTCGCCCGGTTCGCGGATGCCGCGCCCCTGCTGCTCCGCCTCGCCGGCAAGGACCGCGACGCGATCCGGAGCTTCTACGAGGCCCGCAGCTTCAAGCCGCTCTGGATCTCCGGCGGGGCCTGGACCGACGCCGCGAAGGCGGTGTCGGCGCGGCTGGCGGCCGCCGCCGAGGACGGGCTCGACCCCCGCGCCTACACGGTCCCGGCGCTCGCCGACAAACCGGACGAGAAGGTGGTCGCCGACGCCGATCTGCGCCTGTCCGCGGCGGCGGTTCTCTATGCCCGGGACGCCCGCGGCGGCCGGATCAACCTGGCCTCGATCTCGCGGCTGATCACCCCGCACCTCGATCTGCCGGCCGGCAACGACGTCCTGGCGAAGCTCGACGAGGCCGGCGCGAAAGCCGGCGAGGCACTGCAGGCCTACAACCCGGCGACTCCGGGCTATCTCGCGCTGAAGGCGCGGCTCGCCAGCCTGCGGGGGCCTGCGCCGACCGCGGTGAAGCCGCTGCGCCTCCCGGCCGGGCCGGCCCTGCGCGTCGGCATGCGCGATGCCCGCGTCCCGCTGCTGCGGACACATTTCAACCTCGAAAGCCGTCCGGCCGCGACCCTGGACAAGGGGCCCGGCGAGCCGGAGGAGTACGATTCCGTGGTCGCCGACGCGGTGGCCAAGTTCCAGCGCGGCCGCGGTCTCCCTGGGAACGGCGTCCTGAACGTCCAGACGGTGCTCGCCCTCGCCGATGCCGGCCGCACGGCGCGCCCGACGGGCGGTGAGGCCGAACTCATCGTCAACATGGAGCGGTGGCGCTGGCTCCCGGGCGATCTGGGGCCGGATTACATCCTCGTCAACGTGCCGGAGTATCGCCTGCGCGCCTACCGGGGCGGTGTGATGCGCGACGAGGCGCGGGTCATCGTCGGCAAGCCGGAATCGCGCACGCCGCTGTTCTCCGGGATGATGGAGTACGCGGTCGTAAACCCGTCCTGGTACGTCCCGCCGTCGATCCTGAAGACGATGGCGCCGAAGCTCGCCGGCTACGGCGGCAAGACCTGGGGCGGCTACGAGGTCGTCCGTCGCGGCGGGCACATCTCGCTGCGCCAGCCCCCGGGGGAGCGCAACGCGCTCGGCTTCATCAAGTTCATGTTCCCGAACCAGCACGCGGTCTACCTGCACGACACGCCGAACCGCTCGCTGTTCTCAGCCGCGAAGCGCGATTTTAGCCACGGCTGCGTCCGCGTCGACGACCCGTTCCGCCTCGCCGACGCGGTGCTGCCGAACTGGTCCGCGGATCGGCTGAAGAAGCTGATCGGCAAGGGCGAGCGCACCATCCGGCTGCCGGAGAAGCTGCCGGTCCACCTCGCCTACTTCACCGCCTTCGTGGACGACGGCGGCGCCTACCGCACCCTGCCGGATCTCTACGGCTACGACGCGCCGATGCGCGCGGCCCTCGGGCTGCCCGGCGGCGGCGGGCCGGCGATCGCGCGGCTCCCGGACGAGCCGCCGCGGCGCAAGGCCGAGCGCGCCCCGAAGCCGCCCGCGCCCCGGACCGTCCATCGCCGCGCGCCCGAGCGGCCGGTCGCGGATGCCGACGCGTGGCCGGGCGGGCGCTACGAGGAGGCGGAGACGCCGCGCCGCGCCCAGCGTCGCGCCGCCCGTGCCGACAGCGCGCCGGAATACGGCGAGCCCGGCCTCTGGACGCCCGCGCCGCAGCAGGCGGCGCCGCGCGGGTGGTGGTAGCCCACCCGCGCCACCAGCAACTTTCAGGTGCGCGGCCGCACAGCCGGGCACGATTTCGCCACGGTCGAGCCTTAGCCGTTTCGGTCGCAAACCCGGTTCAACAGGCGTCGGGTCAGGCTGTCGGGAGAGGATCAGGACCGTCGTGCCCAGTCTCCCGCGCGCCCTTCGCCACGTCACCCTCGCCCTGTCCGGCCTCGCGCTCGGACTGATCGCCGGGACGGCCGAGACCGAGGACGCGGTCGCCAACGGCGACACCCGCTCCCTGTCGATCTACCACACCCACACGCAGGAGAGTGCGACCATCACGTTTAAGCGCGATGGGCGCTACGACCGCGCGGCCCTCGAGCAGCTGAACTGGCTCCTGCGCGACTGGCGGGTCAACGAGCCGACCAAGATGGACCCGCGGCTGTTCGATACGGTCTGGGAGGCTTATCGCCAGGTCGGCGCGACGCAGCCGATCCACGTCGTGTCGGCCTACCGCTCCCCGGGCACCAACGCGATGCTGCGCCGCCGCTCCAGGATGGTGGCCGAGTACAGCCAGCACATGCTCGGCAAGGCGATGGACTTCTTCCTGCCGGACGTGTCGATCGACCGGATCCGGGAGGTCGGTCTCCGGATGCAGCGCGGCGGCGTCGGCTGGTACCCCCATGCCGGAACGCCGTTCGTGCACCTCGACGTGGGCTCGGTGCGGATGTGGCCGCGCATGACCCACGATCAGCTCGCCCGCCTCTTCCCGGACGGCAAGACCGTCCTGCTCCCGAGCGACAACCGCCCCTTCCCCCGCTACGAGGAGGCCAAGGCCGAGATCCTGGCCCGCGGCGGCACCGTGGCGGGCCTCACGACGCAGATGGCCAGCGGCGAGGAGGAGGACGGGCCCGGCCTGTTCGGCTTCCTGGCCAGCCTGTTCGGCGGCGGCCGGTCGGCACCGGAACCCGCGCCGGTGCCGGCCCCGGTGGAGACGGCGCGGAAGTCGCGCCGCGCGCCCGTCGTCGCCGTGGCGAGCGCCGATCCGCAGGATCCGGCGGGCGCGCGCGCGGCCCTCGCCTACGCGGCGCCCGCGGCCGACGACGCCCTGCGCGGCTCGCTGGCCGAGCGGGCGCAGGCGAAAGGCGCCGAGACCAAGCCCTCCGACACCAGGCCCGCCGACGCCAAGGCGCTCCTGACCGCCAGTCAGCCGGTCGCCGTCGACGATACCGTGACCGCCGTCACGGCACCGCTCCCGCCGCGGCGCCCCGCCGATATGGCCGCCGTCGCGGCGAGCCTGAACATGCCCCTGCCGCCACCCCGCCCTGTGCAGTTCGCGGCGCTGGAGCGCGGGATGGCCAACCTCGCGCCGGCGGCCGAGATCCGCGCCCTCGACAGGCTGGCGGCGGCGGTTCCGGCTCGCGCCCGCTCCCTCGTGGCTCCGGACGCGGATGCCAAGGCGCAACTGCGCGCCCTGTTCGACTCCGTATCGGCCGGCCCGGGCGCTGCCCCGGCGAGCCGCGCCACGCCCGTGCACGTGGCCGCCACGCGCCTGCGCGGAGCCGCGCCCGACGCGGTGGTCGGCGCCGCGCCCGATCGGGTCACCTCGCGCTTCAGTCCCCGCAGCCCCGGCGACGACCTGCCGACCCGTTTCACCGGCTCGGCCGCGCGGGCCGTGTCGGGGGCGCGGTGATTCGACCGTCGTCGTCAGGACGTCCGCATCGGAGCCGCGCAGTGGATAGGGCCACCCGGGGCGGTCGACGCCGGATACGCGCTCAGCGCAGAGGCTTGGACAGGTTGACCGCCAGCGCGCCGACCAGCGTGGTCGCGTAGCTGTCTTCCTGCGTCGCCGAGATGCGCTCCGCCTCGCTGCCGCTGTTGGCCGCGACCGACATCATCAGCATCACGGCCGTGACGACACCGCCGAGACCGGCGACGAGAGCGAGATAGGCGCGGACGGCGACGCTCGGGACAGCCGCGACCGCTTCGGTCTCGGCGAGGCACAGCGGCGATGGGCTGTGGGACATGGTGGCGGCCGCTTCTGACGGGCGATGCTGAACCCGACGCGGGCCGATTAGGCACACGTCGGGCGTACCCGTTCAATCGAAGAACGCCTCAAAAAGAGGCGAGTTCGACCGAAAGGCGAATTTTTCCACTGATCCTCATACGGACGGTTGATAGCCGAAAGGGGGACGTGCTCGGCGTCCCCCGGACCGGTCTCAGCCTTCCTTGCCGGCGACCTTGCCGAGCGCCGCCTGGGCGGCCGCCAGCCGGGCAATCGGCACCCGGTAGGGCGAGCAGGACACGTAATCGAGTCCCACCTCCTGGCAGAAGCCGACCGAGGCGGGATCGCCGCCGTGCTCGCCGCAGATGCCGAGCTTGATGTCCGGCCGGGTCTTGCGGCCGCGCTCGACGCCGATGCGCACCAGCTCGCCCACGCCTTCCTGGTCGATCGTGATGAACGGGTCGGCCGGCAGGATGCCCTTCTGGGTGTAGGGGCCCAGGAAGGTGGCGGCGTCGTCGCGGGAGATGCCCAGCGCCGTCTGGGTGAGGTCGTTGGTGCCGAAGGAGAAGAACTCCGCGGTCTCGGCGATCTCGTTGGCCTTGAGGGCCGCGCGCGGCAGCTCGATCATCGTGCCGACCTGATAGTCGAGGGTCGCGCCCTTCTCCTCGGCCACGGCCTTCGCCATGGCGTCGATCCGGGCCTTCACGATGTCGAACTCGGCGCGGGTGAAGACCAGCGGCACCATCACTTCGGGCGTCACCGCCTTGCCGGTATCGGCGGCCGCCTGGACCGCGGCCTCGAAGATCGCGCGGGCCTGCATCTCGGCGATCTCCGGGAAGGCGATCGCGAGGCGGCAGCCCCGGAAGCCGAGCATCGGGTTGTGCTCGGACAGCTCGCGCGTCCGGTGCCGGATCTTCTCCTCGGAGACGCCCGTCGCCTTCACGACCTCGGCGACCTCGGCGTCGGTGTGCGGCAGGAACTCGTGGAGCGGCGGGTCGAGGAGGCGGATCGTGACCGGCAGGCCGGACATGATCGTAAACAGCTCGACAAAGTCCTGCCGCTGGTAGGGCAGGATCTTCGCCAACGCCGTCCGTCGGCCCTCGGCGTCGTCGGCGAGGATCATCTCGCGGACCGCGATGATGCGGTCACCCTCGAAGAACATGTGCTCGGTGCGGCAGAGGCCGATGCCCTCGGCGCCGAAGTTGCGCGCGGTCCGGGCGTCGGTCGGCGTGTCGGCGTTGGCGCGGACCTTCATGCCGCGGATCGCGTCGGCCCACTCCATCAGCGTGGCGAAGTCGCCCGACAGCTCGGGCTCCAGCATCTTCACCTCGCCCTGGATCACCTGCCCCGTGGAGCCGTCGATGGTGATCCGGTCGCCGGCCTTCAGCGTCGCGCCGCCGACCGTCAGGGTCTGCGCCTTGTAGTCGATCCGGATCGAGCCAACGCCGGAGACGCAGGGCTTGCCCATGCCGCGGGCCACCACGGCCGCGTGGCTGGTCATGCCGCCGCGGGTGGTGAGGATGCCCTCGGCGGCGTGCATGCCGTGGATGTCCTCGGGCGAGGTCTCGATCCGGACGAGGATGCACTTGCGCTCGGCCTTGCGGTGGGCCTCCGCGTCCTCGGAATTGAACACGATCTCGCCGGTCGCCGCGCCGGGCGAGGCCGGCAGGCCGGAGGCGATGACCTTGCGGTCGGCCTTCGGGTCGATGGTCGGGTGCAGGAGTTGGTCGAGGGCGCCGGGCTCGACGCGGCCGATCGCCTCCTCGCGGGAGATCAGCCCCTCGCCCGCCAGATCAACGGCGATGCGCAGGGCGGCCTTGGCCGTGCGCTTGCCGTTGCGGGTCTGGAGCATCCAGAGTTTCCCCTTCTCGATAGTGAATTCCATGTCCTGCATGTCGCGGTAGTGCGACTCCAGGATCCCGTAGATCCGGGTCAGCTCCGCGAAGCTCTCGGGCATGGCCTTCTCCATGGAAGGCTTGTCGCTCTCCGCCTCTTCCCGCGCCTTCTCGGTGATGTTCTGCGGCGTGCGGATGCCCGCCACGACGTCCTCGCCCTGCGCATTGATCAGGAACTCGCCGTAGAGCGCCTTCTCGCCGGTGGAGGGGTTGCGGGTGAAGGCGACGCCGGTGGCCGAGGTGTCGCCCATGTTGCCGAAGACCATGGCCTGCACGTTGACGGCCGTGCCCCAGCTCTCCGGGATGTTGTTCAGCTCCCGGTACTTCTTCGCGCGGGGGATCATCCACGAATTGAACACGGCGCCGATCGCGCCCCAGAGCTGGTCGTCCGCGCCCTGCGGGAAGTCCGAGCCGTGCTCATCGCGCACGATCTTCTTGTAGGTCTGGATGAGGGTCTTCCAGTCGCCGGCGCCGAGCTCGGTGTCGAGGTCGAAGCCCTTGCCCTCCTTGTACTGCTCCAGCGCCTCCTCGAAGGCGTGGTGCTCAACGCCGAGCACCACGTTCGAGTACATCGTGATGAAGCGGCGGTACGAATCGTAGGCGAAGCGCTCGTCGTCGGCCTCCTTGGCGAGGGCCAGGACGGTCTCGTCGTTGAGGCCGAGATTGAGAACCGTGTCCATCATGCCGGGCATCGAGGCGCGCGCACCCGAGCGGACCGACACGAGCAGCGGGTTCGTCGCGTCGCCGAACTTGCGGCCGGTGAGCTTGCCCACCTGGGCGAGCGCTTCCGCGACCTGATCCTTGAGCTCCGGCGGATAGGATTTGCCGTGATCGTAGAAGTAGGTGCAGACCTCGGTGGTGATCGTGAAGCCCGGCGGGACCGGAAGGCCCAGGTTGGACATTTCGGCGAGGTTGGCGCCCTTGCCGCCGAGCAGGTCGCGCATCTGCGACTTGCCCTCCGCCTTGCCGTCGCCGAAGGCATAGACCCACTTCGCGCTGCCGGTCGCCATGTCGATCCCGTCCGTATCTGGTGCCCGGCGCCGGCCGAGCTGATGGGCGGGGTTGGACCATCCCGCAGCGCAACGCAAGATGAACGCGCGATGGCCCTGTGCGTGCGCGGCTGACGGCTCGAGCGGTCTGTCAGGTCCGCGCCGTCGCGGCGCGGGCGCGGCCCGTCAATGCAGGATTCCGAGCCCGATCACGCCGACGACGATCAGGTAGATCGCGACGATGTAGTTGAGCAGCCGCGGCATCACCAGGATCAGGATTCCGGCGAGGATCGCGATCAGCGGCTGGAGGTTCGAGATGGTGATGGTCACGGACGCCTCCTGAGGGCCGAGCTTGGCCGCCGATATCGACGCCTCTACCCCACGGAGGTTCCCTGTAGCTTGGGCGGGGCGGCCGGTGGTCCGGCCGCCCCGGGGCGGATCAGGGCTTCGGCGTCGGGGTCTCGGTCCCGGGGATCGGGTCCTTGGCCTCGCCGGTCGGCAGGCTCACGGCGATCGTCGGGTGCGACAGCTCCGGATAGGGCTCGATCACGTTGGCGCCGTTGAGCGGCTTGTTGGCGCCGTTGTGACAGGTGGCGCAGTTGATCTTCGGCACGTCGCCCAGGATCCCGAGCCGGTTCCGCGGGAACGTCGATTTCAGCGGCTCCATATAATCCTGGTTCAGGTCACGCACCATGCGGATGCCGTACCAGGCATGGACGCGGTTGGGCGTGCTGGTGTCCCACTGCGCCACCGACCGGGTGTTGTGGCAGAAGGTGCAGTTGACCCCGAGAGACTGCGACATGCTGATCATGATCGCGAAGGTCTTCTCGGCGTCCTGGATCGGCTTGCCCTTGGTCTCCGGCAGCGCCGTGGTGGCGTTGACCCGGACCGCGTCCTCAGACGTCTCCTTGTGCTGATAGAAGGCCTGATAGACGTCGTAGGGCAGCGAGGTGTTGCCGACTTCTGCGGAGGCGAGGTTCTGGCTGTTGTTGCGCGGGATGAAGCGCCCCGCCCCCTGAACCGGATGATCGAACCAGATATTGGCCGGCACCGGATTGCCGCGGTGACAGGTGTAGCAGGTCACGCCCGCCTGATGGACGTGGTTCTCCTTCCAGGACGAGTTGATGTACTGGGTCATCTGGAGCATCCGCCGGGCGACGCGCTTCTGGTAGAGCTCGTCGGACGCCATGTTCTCGGTGCTGTGGCAGTAGGTGCAGCCCTGCTGCGGGGCCACCCACTCGGTGATCGACACCATCAGCCGGTTGAACTGCTCGGCCGAAAGATCGCCCAGAACCTGGACGTTCTGGTAGACGGCCGAGGCCTTGTCGCCGCCCGCATCGGCCGGATCGGCCGGGGTCGGGGCGACGTTCGCGGCGGCCAGCGCCTCGTTGCCGGCGCGGGTGCGGATCAGGTCCATGCCCGTCCCGCGGAAGCCGGTCTGCTTGTTCGCCATCGGCGGGTGGGTCCAGCCGGCGCCGCCGAACATCGCGATGGTGAGGAAGAGGGCCAGTGCGCCGCCGGCCACCGCCAGAATCGTCTTCATGACGGCCTCCTCACGGCTTCATGCCGGGTGCGAGATGGGCGGGATCCACGATCGGGCCGTAGACCTGCGGGTACGAGGGCGCGACGCCGTGCTTGACCGCCCAGAGGTACCAGTTGTCGACCACGGTCCCGGTGAGCAGGATGCCGATGCCACCGGTCAGCGTCGTCAGCACGGCGAACCACCACGCCCAGCGGTGGACCGACTCCATCGTGGCGTTGAAGCCCATGGTCCAGCGCCAGAACAGGGCGGCGCGCTCGGTGGCCGTGCCGCGGTCGACGATCTGGTCGATCTCGCGCTCCGCGCCGTAGCGCGAACAGGCCAGGATCGTGCCCCCGTGCATCGCGAACAGCAGCGTCGACCCGTAGAGGAACGTGATCGAGAGCATGTGGAACGGGTTGTAGAAGAGGTTCCCGTAGCGGAGCGAGAAGGCCGCGGTCCAGTCGAGGTGCGGGAAGATGCCGAACGGCACGGCTTCCGACCACGAGCCCATCAGCACCGGCCGGATGAAGCCGAGGACGAGGTAGAGCCAGATCGCCGACGCGAAGGCCCACGGCACGTGCAGGCCGAGGCCGAGCGCCCGCGCCCGCTTGTAGAGATGGACCCACCACAGCAGGATCGCGGCCGTCAGGAAGAAGCCGGCGATGAGCCACCACCCGCCCTCGTTCAGGGGCGGAAGGACCTTCAGGCCGTACTTCGGGAGGGGTGGCTCGAGGGCGAGCCACGGCAATTGCCGGACGAACTGGACCGGATCCCAGTTCACCGAGGCCCACATATTGAGCCCGATGATCTCAAAGGCGATCACCCCGCAGGTGATCGATAGGGCCGCGATGTAGCCGATGTAGATGGGCCCGACCTGGCTGTTGCCGATCAGCCCGAACAGGTAGCTGTTGAACGGCTTGCCGACCCGCTCGTCGACCGCGACCGGAACGCCCTGATCCGGCACGAGCGGGCGCACCTGAACCTGCGTGAAGATGTTCTGGTAATAGGCCATGGCCTGCCCTCCCCCGGAGTGCCGCGCGCTGGGCGGCGGTGACCCGCGTTAGTCCCCTCGTTCCGATCGCGTCCGACCCGTCACCGCCAGACCGGCAGGTTGAGCCACCAGCCCCACCATTGCGGCCAGCCCTGCGTCCAGAATGGCCCGCTGATGACGATGCAGACCGCGCTCCAGAACCCTGCAGAGAGGGCCAGGAACAGGCCGAGGCGGTGGATGCCGAGCGTGCCGATCGAGTAGCCGATCGTGTCGCGGAAGAAGGTGTCCTCGTGCTCGGGCGTCTTGACGGTCTCGCCCTTCTTCGGGTTGGTCGCCGACAGGATCAGGCCGCCGTGCATCGCGAGGGCCAGCGTCGTCGTGAAGAAGAACGTCACGGCCAGCATGTGGGCCGGATTATAGTGGAAGTGGAGATACTGGTATCCGGTGTTGGACACCCAATCGAGATGGCTGAGGATGCCGTACGGGAAGCCGTAGCCCCACGCGCCCATCAGCAGCGGCCGGATCACCACAAGGGTGATGTAGGCGAAGATCGCCATCCCGAAGGCCGCCGGGACGTGGTAGCCGATCCCGAGCTTGCGGCAGATCTCGACCTCGCGCAGCGCCCAGGAGACGAACGAGCCGAGCGCGCACATGGTGATGATCTGCCAGAGCCCGCCATCCTTCAGCGGTGCGAGTCTCAGGCCGTAGCTGACATCGGGCGGCGCGATGTTGATCTGCCAGATGTTCCAGGTTGGTCCGATCGCGGCGCCGTAGATGACGAGCGCGGTGCCCAGCACCGTGAAGAACATGCCGACGACGCCGAAGAAACCGACGAAGAACGGCCCGACCCAGAAGTCGAACAGGTCGCCTCCGAGCAAGGTGCCGCCGCGAACCCTGTATTTGCGCTCGAAGCTCAGCATCGCCATGGCGGCTGCTCCTCAGTCAGGCCGGAGAAGAAGAAAATTGGTGGACCGCGGCCCTCGCGCGCCGCGGTCCGGACCGGCGGTCAGGCCGGCATCTGCGGCAGCGCGAGCGTGATGGTGTTCTGGGCCGCCTTGTTGTTCCTCGGGCCGTCCAGCCAGTTGAACCGGTCGGTCGAGAGCAGGATGAAGTGGATCAGCAGCGCCAGGATAAAGAGGAAGGTGAACAGAGCCACCAGCGTGCGCCGCGGATCGAAGAGCAACCAAACCTTGTGCATCCGATCCTCCTCAGCCGATCATCGTGACGAGGGCGTGGGCCGCATCGCGAACGCCCTCGAGAGAGGCGTAGCCCTGCGGTCCGGGGAGCCACGGACGCCACAGCCAGACGAGGATGTGAGCGACCACGGCGATCGCCGTGAAGATGAGGAAGCTCGTCAGGAAGATCGCGTGGAACTCCTTGGCTTCCGGTTCCGTCAGCCCGGACAGGCTGCTCGGTCTTTCTGTTGTGACGGGTCCACTCGCCATCGTTCAGACCTCCGTGTGTTGGCCGCGCCTCTGGCGAGGCGCGACGGGTTCAGCCGCGATGCCTTTCGGCTGTCACGGCCCGACTTCCCCCGCGTGACCGGACGGAAGCGTCTCGCTCAGGGGCGTTTCAGCCCATGAAGGCGAAGGGGATCGCCTGAACCGCCATGGCGCGGGCTTCGCCGAAGACCGAGCGGCGCGCCGGCGCCAGGCCCGGGCGGGCCGTCTCGCGGCTGGGCCGGAACCGGTTCAGCGCCGCGGCGGCGAGGAAGAACGGGTAGGTCGCCGTCAGGATCAGCCGGAACTGAAACGCTTCTTGGTGCTGGCGGCCGGTCGGGACCATCGTTCGCATCGTCAGGTCTCCTCTGGGTGAAACGGAAAGGCGGCTCATGCGGGCACTCCTCCCGCGAGGGCGGCCCGGGCCCGCGCCACGTGGGCGGGCGCTACGGCGGCGGCCTCGGTGTCCCGGGCAGCCCGCTCGGCGGCGTCGCGCAGGCGCTTGGCCGCGGAGATCCGGGCGAGCACCGGCTGGGCCTCGACGAGAGCGTCGAGTGCCTGCCGGGCGGCCTCGTCCCACGGCAGCTCGGCGTGGCGCCGCGTGGGAGTTGCCTCGACCTTGTCCATGTCGCGGGCGAGCGGCAGGATGTGGAAGAGGGTGTCGAACAGGGCGTTGCAGACCTCCTGGACCAGGTAGGTCGCCCCGGCGTATCCCATGAACGGCGTGCCGGTGTGCCGCCGGATGATCGCGCCGGGGAACGAGGCCGGTACGTAGGTCGCTCGGGCGCCGCACTCGGCGAGGTACATCCGCTCGTTGAACGAGCCGAAGAGCACCAGCGGCGGCTTGGCCGCGACGGCGGCGCGGACGACCGCGTTGTCGGGCTTCAGACCGGCCGAGCGCCCGAAGGCGAAGTGGCAGGGCAGGCCCATCTCGTCTTCGAGGAAGTGGCGCACGCCGCGCGCGTAGGTCTCGGTCGCGACGATGCCGAAGCTCGCGGTCCCGAAGAAGTCCTGCGTCACCGAGCGCCAGAGGTCCCAGACCGGCTTGATCGTGGTGTGCCGCTCCCGCTCGATGAACGGCTCGGGATCGAGGCCCAGGATCTCGCCGAGCGAGCGCAGGAACTTGGTCGTGGACAGGATGCCGATCGGCGCCTGCAGGTACGGGCGCTCCAGATCCTCGCAGAGCAGCCGCCCGAACTCCCGGTAGAGGCAGATATTTGCGTCGGCGTTGACCAGCTTCGGCACGTCGGCGAGGTGGGCGCCCAGCGGGAAGGTGAGGTTCACCTCGGCGCCGATCCCCTCGACCAGCCGCCGGATCTCCGCGAGGTCGGACGGCATGTTGAAGGTGCCGTAGGCCGGGCCGATGAGGTTCACCCGCGGCTTCTCGCCGGCCTTCTTCTCCGGCCGGGCCGGGATGCCCTTCTTGGCGAACTTCTTCGCCCCGTATTCCTGCCAGAGCCAGCGCATCGCCCGGTCGGCGGCCTGCCACTGGTCCTCGTCGATCGTGCGCGGCAGGAAGCGCTGGAGCCCCGTGCCCTCCGGCGTCACGCCTCCGCCGATCATCTCGGCGATGGAGCCGGTGACCACGACGCTGGGCTGGCCCGGATCGAGGGTCGCGTGGGCGCGCTTCATGGCGCCCTCGGTGCCGTGCCGGCCGAGTTCCTCCTCGGCGAGCCCGGTGACCACGATCGGCAGCTCGTGCGGCGGCAGCGCGTCGGTGTAGTGCAGCACCGAGGTGACCGGCAGATTCTCGCAGCCCACGGGGCCGTCGATGACGACCTGCAGGCCCTTGATCGCCGTGAAGACGTAGACCGCGCCCCAGTAGCCGCCGGCCCTGTCGTGATCGAGGATGAGCATTAGGCCATCTCCCCGATCGGCTTCTTGGGGCCCTCGATCTTCGGTCCCTGGCGCTTCTGCGGCACCTCCTGCCAGACGCCCGCGGCGTGGCCGGTGCCGACGCCCTCGAAGAAGTCGCGCATGGCGTCGAACCGCGCCCTGTTGCCGAGGGCGGCGTTGATCACCGTGGCGAGCGACCCGGCGCCGGCCGCGCCCATCAGCGGGCGCGCCGAGATCAGGTTGGTGAAGTAGAGCGCCGGCGTGCCGCGCTCCTTGGCGCGCTGCACCACCGGCGTCGTGCCGATGGCGAGATCGGGCTTCAGCGCTTCGAAGGCGAACAGATCATCCTCGAGGGAGGCCCGGTAGCGGACCTCCGTTCCGCGAGACTCGAGCCAGTCGCGATCCGCCTCCGACCAGGGCGTGCGCGGGCAGGCGGTGCCGACATAGGGGACTTCGGCGCCGCTCTCGACGAGGAGGCGCGCCACGAGCAGCTCCGATCCCTCGTAGCCCGAGAGCGTGATCCGCCCCTTGATCGGCATCGCGCCGAGCGCGCCGCGGATACCGGGCAGGATCCGGTTCTTGGCCGCCTCGACGGTGGCGCGGGGCACGCCGCAGGCCTCGCCGATCCGGTCGAGCCAGTCGGCGGTCCCGTCGACGCCCACGGGAGCGGAGCCGACGATCGGGCGGCCGGCCGCCTCGAACTCGCGGATCGAGGCCGTGTAGAACGGGTGGATCGCCGCCACCGCCGCGCAGTCGAGGGCGGCGTAGAGCTCGCGCCATTCCCGGGTCGGCACGACCGGGCCTGCCGCCAGCCCCAGCGGCTCCAGGAGCGATCCGATCACCACCGGGTCGGCCGGGAAGACCTCGCCCAGCAGCGCGACGCTCGGGCGCTCGGAACGGCCACCGCGGGGGGCGGCGACGGGCCCCTGCTCGGCCTCCGCGCGGGCGACCTTGAGCATGGCGCCGGCGAGCACGTCCTTGGCCTCGGCGTGGGTCGGGACGCCGAAGCCCGGCACGTCGATCCCGATCACCCGGACGCCGTCGATCGCCTTCGGCAGCAGGCGCAGCGGCACACCGGAGGCCGTCGGAACGCAGAGGTTGATGACGACGACGGCGTCGTAATCCTCCGGCTTCGCAGTCGCGTGGACCGCCTCGCGGATGTCCTCGAACAGCTTGCCGGTGACGAGCGTCTCGGAGTTGAATGGCACGTAGCCGACGCTGCGCCGCGCCCCGTAGAAATGCGACGTGAAGGTCAGGCCGTACACGCAGCAGGCCGAGCCCGACAGGATCGTCGCCGTGCGGCGCATCCGCAGACCGACCCGCAGCGAGCCGAAGGCCGGGCACATGCTCTGCGGCTGGTCGTGCGGGCCCTGGGGATAATCCTCGCGCAGCTGTGCCAGGGTCTCCGATAGGCCGGCGGCTTCCGCGGCCGCCACCATCGCGTCCTTACCGGCGTGGCAACCCAGGCCGTCGCTCTGCGCCGCGGCGAGGTCGATGGTGGCCGGCGCCTTGCGGGCCCGCAGATCGGCGATGTCGAGGGAGACGGCCATGCGCGTCAGACCTCGTCGTACACGACTTCGAGGGACGGCTTGGACACGTGGGCGACGCCGCACATGTCCTCGTGGGTGGCCGGAACCAGCACGACGTCGCGGCCGGTGGTCTCGCTGGAGAACAGGCCGAGCAGCCCGTCCTGCGAGAGCGGCGTCGGGCGGTGCGGCGCGGCCTCCGCGACATTGGCGGCGAGGTCCGCGAACAGGGTGCCCCAGCGCCCGTCCGGCTTGCCGATGATCTCGTAATTCGCGCTCTTGCGGCGGATGTCCTCGTCGGCCGGGATCGAGGCCAGGACCGGGATGCCGGCCGCCTCCGCGAAGGCCTGGGCCTCGCCGGTGCCGTCGTCCTTGTTGATCACGAGGCCGCCGACGCCGACATTGCCCCCGAGCTTGCGGAAATACTCCACCGCCGAGCAGACGTTGTTGGCGACGTAGAGCGACTGCAGGTCGTTCGAGCCGACGACGATGACCTTCTGGCACATGTCCCGGGCGATCGGCAGGCCGAAGCCCCCGCAGACCACGTCGCCGAGGAAGTCGAGGAGGACGAAGTCGAAGCCCCACTCGTGGAAGCCCAGCTTCTCCAGAAGCTCGAAGCCGTGGATGATGCCGCGGCCGCCGCAGCCGCGCCCGACTTCGGGACCGCCGAGCTCCATGGCGTAGACGCCGTCGCGCTTGAAGCAGACGTCGCCGATCGCGACCGACTCGCCCGCGAGCTTCTTCCTGGTCGACGTCTCGATGATGGTCGGGCAGGCCTTGCCGCCGAAGAGGAGCGAGGTCGTATCGCTCTTCGGGTCGCAGCCGATCAGCAGGACCTTCTTGCCCTGCTGGGCCATCATGTAGCTGAGATTGGCGAGGGTGAACGACTTGCCGATGCCGCCCTTGCCGTAGATCGCGATGATCTGCGTTTCTTTCTTCGCCGGTGCGGTGGACACGGCATCGGGCTCGATCGCGGCCTCGGCGCGGAGCTGAGTCGCCTGGGACAGGGCAGCCTTGTTGAGCTGAACATTCACGCGGCGTCCCTCCAGTCGAGGATCATCTTCAGGCAGCCCGGATCCGCGAACGCGGTGCGGTAGGCGTCCTGGGCCTGTGCCGCCGGGGCACGGTGGGTAATCAGACCGTCGAGGGAGAGCCGGCCGCTCTCGATCATCCGCGTCACCGCCACCGTGTCCTCGGGCCTGAACTCGGCCGAGATCCGGATCCGGGCCTCGCGCATGAAGGCGGGCGGGAAAGCGAAGCTGAGGGGCGCCTCGTAGAACCCGGCGAGGACGATCTCGCCCCCCGGTGCGAGCCGGGCGATCAGGTCGTCGAGGCCGGCGGCGTTGCCGCTGACATCCGTGATCGTCGCGTAGTCGCGCCGGGGATCCGCGTCGGGCGCGACGACGGTGTATCCGTGCTCGCCGGCTGCGCGCACGGGGTCCGTCTCCCAGACGGTGGGCGCGGCGCCCGCAGCCAGGGTCAGCCGCGCGAGCAGCCGGCCGAGGACGCCGTGCCCGACGATGAGCGGAGCCGCGCCGGGGGCGAGGCGCCCGAGGGCGCGATGGGCAGTCGCCGCGAGGGCCAGGAGGCAGGCCTGCTCGCCGAGGGCCTCGTCCACCGGCACGAGGCGGGCGGCCGGTGCGACTAGATGGGACGCGGCGCCTCCGAACAGGCCGCGAACGGCGCCGAAGCAGCGGGCCCCCGGGACGTAGACGGTCTGGCCGACCCGGACCGAAGCGCCGGCATCCGCCTCCACGACCGTCCCGACGGATTCGTAGCCCGGCACCAGGGGGTAGCCCATGCCCGGGAAGGGCGGCATCCGCCCCGACCAGAGCAGGCGCTCGGTGCCGGTGCTGATCCCGCTCCAGGACACCGCCACGACCGCGTCCGCGTCAGTGGGCGGCGTCAGGGCCAGGCGCTGAACCGACAGGTGCTCCGGGTTTTCCAGAATGACGGCCAGAGCGTCCATGGCTGGAAGTGTCCACCCTTTGCGTTGCGACTCTCTCTGGTGCGAAGCCGCTTTGTGTCATCCTAGATAGACACAGGTCAGCGTCAAGTCACACTTACTTGGCTGGGCCTGTTTTTTGAGCTCTCAGCACCCGCGCGAGCAGGGGGCGACGTGTCGGATGCTCGTGCGTGGCGGTGAAACCTGCGGCCGCGAGCATCGCGCGCAGCTCCTCGGCCCGGCGCGGCCGGCCGGAGCCCATCGCCAGGAGGTAGAAGCCGAAATAGGCGTCGCCGACCGGCTCCGCGCCGGGCGTCCCGGCCATCGGCTCCGCGATGAGCAGCGTGCCGCCCGGCGGCAGCGCCGCGTAGGCCGCCCGCAGCAGTGCCTGGGCCGGCGCGTCGTCGTGATCGTGGACGATCCGCACCAGGGTGATCGTGTCGGCGCCCGCGGGCAGCCCGCCGTGGAAGTCGCCTCCGCGGCAGGCGATCCTGTCGCCGAGGCCGGATTGGTCGAGGCGCGCTCGGGCGCGGTCGGCGACGGCCGGCAGGTCGAACAGGGTCAGGCGGGGGCCGGCGTGCCGCGCCGCCACGGCCTGCAGGAAGGCGCCCTCGCCGCCGCCGACATCCATGAGGTGCCGGACGCGCGACAGGTCGCAGGCGTCGAGCACATCCTCGGCGATCAGCGCCTGCGAGGCACCCATCAGGCCGCTGTAGGGAGCCACCGTGCGCGCGTCGCCCGTCGCCCCGGCCGCGTAGGGCCAGTAGCCCGCGAGGCGGGTCGGCTGGGCCTGTCCGCGCAGCAGGGCGACCGGATCCGCGAGATCCGCGTAGAGCAGCGCGTGATGCTCGATCATGGCGGCGATGCCGGGATTGCCGACGAGGGCCGCGCCCAAGTCGGCGAGCCCGAATCGGTCATTCGACAGGGCGCGCAGCAGACCGAGGGATTCGGCGGCGCGCAGCAGGCGTCGTGCCGCGTCGGGCGTGAGGTCGAGCCGCCGCGCCAGCGCGTCGACCGTCTGCGGGCCCTCCGCGAGGATCGCGAACAGGTCCAGGCGGATGCAGGCGGTCAGGACCTGCGCGTAGACGAAGCCGGCACAGAGGTCGAACAGCGCGCGCGTGTTGCGCTGCGCGATGCGGCGCGTCAGCGGAAAACCCGCCGCCCAGCGCTGGAACCGGGGGCTGGCGACGAGGCGGTTGCGCCACGCGAGCCACCTGTCCGCCCACGCGGGCGGAACGGGCGGCACCGTGCCGGTTCCGGGGAGCGATCCGGCGCTCAGACCGCCACCGCGCGCAGGCTCGCGGGCAGGAACAGCCGCGCCTGCGCCTCGATCTCGGCGGTGAGCGTGGCCACGCCCGGACAGGGCGGGATCGCCGCGATCGCCTCGCGGGTCAGCCGGGACAGGCGCTCCATCGCGCCGCCGGTCCCCAGCAGGGCGGCGGCGTTGGGGCGGCCCAGCGTCGCGTCGCGCCCGGCGGGCTTGCCGATCTCCTCCTGCCGGCAGGCGACGTCGCGCAAGTCGTCGGCGACCTGATAGGCCTCGCCGAGGCACTCGCCGAGGCGGCGCCAGGGTTCCGGATCCGCGCCCGCCGCCGCGGCACCGGCCACGGTGGCGGCGGCGAACAGGGCGCCCGTCTTCGCCTGCTGATAGTCGCTGAGGCTGATATGCGCCTCTGATTCCCAGGCCTGCCCGGCCGCGATGCCGGACGGCGACCCCGCGGCGCGGCCGAGGAGTCCGACGAGGCGCCCGAGGCGCGCCGGATGAGGCCCGACGGACCGCGCGAGGGTCTCGAAGGCGAGGACGATCAGGGCGTCGCCGGTCAGGACGGCGATCGGCTCGCCGAAGGCGACGTGGACGGAGGGCTTCTGCCGCCGCATCGGCGCGTCGTCGAAGCACGGCAGGTCGTCGTGGACCAGCGAGGCGCAGTGCAGGAGCTCGATAGCGGCGGCGGCCGCCACGGACCCCGCCGGGTCGTCGTCGCCGCAGGCGCGGGCCACCGAGAGGCAGAGGCGCGGCCGGATCCGATGGCCGCCGGGAAACACCGCGTAGCGGAGAGCCTCCGCCAGAAGGGGCGGGGCGCCGGGCGCCTCCGCGTGCGCAACGGCGCGATCCAGCGCCATCTCGATCCGCCGACCGGACTCCATATCGTTGCCTCCCGTGTTGTATGCGGTTGTCAGCAACAGGTGTCATTTCTTATTGACACTTTGCGGAGGGGAGATCAATCCCGTGGTGGGGCAGTTCGGAGCGGCCGTGGCGCAGGAGCGCGTCGTCGTGATCGGTGCCGGGATCGGTGGCCTCGCCGCCGCCCTGCGGCTCGCCCATGCCGGTTTCGAGACGACAATCCTCGAGCGCGCGCCGCAGCCCGGCGGGAAGATGCGCGCCGTCCCGGTCGGGGACCGCGCCGTCGAGGCCGGTCCGACGGTCTTCACGATGCGCTGGGTTCTCGAGGAGCTGTTCGCCGAGTGCGGGACGGATCTCGGCGACCGGGTCGCCCTGTCACCCGCAAGGCTCCTCGCCCGTCACGCCTGGAGCCGGGACGAGCGTCTCGACCTCTTCGCCGATATCGACGCGTCGGCGGACGCGATCGCGGCCTTCGCGGGACCGCGCGAGGCGGACGGCTACCGGCGCTTCTGCGCCCGCTCCGCAGAGGTCTACCGCACCCTCGAAGGGCCCTTCATCCGCGAGGGCCGGACGGGTCCCGCCGGCCTCGCGCAGCGGGTCGGGCTCTCGGGCCTCGGCGATCTCTGGCGAATCCAGCCCTTCACGACGCTCTGGTCGGCGCTGGGGGCGTACTTTCGCGACCCGCGGCTGCTCCAGCTGTTCGGCCGCTACGCCACCTATTGCGGCGCCTCGCCCTTCACGGCACCGGCGACGCTGATGCTCGTCGCCCACGTGGAGCAGGCCGGCGTCTGGACCGTCGCGGGAGGGCTCAGCGGCCTCGCGCGGGCGGTGGCCGATCTGGCGGCGGAGCGCGGCGCGACCTTCCGGTACGGCGCGGAGGTCGCGCGAATCCTCGCGGACGGCGGCCGCGTCACCGGCGTGCGCCTGAGCGACGGCACGACTGTGGCCGCCGACTACGTCGTCTGCAACGCGGACTGCGCGGCCCTGGGGGCGGGGCTGCTCGGGCCCGATGCGGCCGCCGCCGGCGAGCGGCTCGCGCCCGGCGAGCGCTCGCTCTCCGCGGTCACGCTCTGCGCGGAGGCGGTGCCGGCGGGTTTCCCGCTGGCGCACCACACGGTGTTCTTCTCGCGCGACTACCGGGCCGAGTTCGACGCGCTCCTGCGCGCCCGCCGCCTGCCCGACGACCCGACCGTCTACGTCTGTGCCCAGGACCGGGACGCGGCGGGCGCCGCGCCGCGGGGGCCGGAACGCCTGCTCCTGCTCGTCAACGCTCCGGCGGATGGCCGGGAGCGCCCCCTTCAGCCGCCGGAGATCGAGAGATGCGAGAGGAACCTGATCCGCCGGCTGGAGGCCTGCGGGCTCACCCTGGACTTCACGTCGTCGGCGGTCACGACGACGCCGCGGGACTTCGACGCCCTCTTCCCCGGGACGGGCGGAGCCCTCTACGGTCGGGCGGCGCAGGGATGGGCGACGACCTTCAAGCGCGCGGGCGCGCGGACGGCGGTGCCGGGCCTCTATCTCGCGGGGGGCTCGATCCATCCCGGCCCGGGCGTGCCGATGGCGGCGCAGTCGGGGCGGCTGGCAGCGGCAGCGATCCTGGACGACCGCGATTCGATGGCGCGGTCGCGCGGGGCGGCTACGCGTGGTGGTACGTCGATGCGGTGAGCGACGACGGCCGCCAGGGCCTCACGATCATCGCCTTCATCGGCAGCGTGTTCTCGCCCTACTACGCCTGGAGCGCCGAGAAGGACCCCTTCGCCCACTGCGCCATGAACGTGGTGCTCTACGGCGACCGCGGCCGCTTCGCCATGACCGAGCGCCGCGCAACCAGCCTGTCGCGCAGCGCCGACCACATCGCCGTCGGACCCAGCGCCATGCACTGGGACGGCACGGCGCTGACGGTGCGGATCGACGAGCGCGGCGCGCCCCTGCCCCGGAGGATCCGCGGCACCGTGCGTCTCGAGCCGCGCGGGTTCACGGGCGGCCCGTTCCATCTCGACCGGGCCGGGCGCCACCGCTGGTGGCCGATGTCGCCGTCCTCGCGGGTCGAGGTGGATTTCGACGCGCCGGACCTTCGCTGGAGCGGGAGCGGCTACTTCGACACCAACGACGGCGACGAACCGCTGGAGGCCGCCTTCTCGCGGTGGACATGGTGCCGGGCCGACCTGCCGGACGGCGCGGCGATCCTCTACGACGTCCATCACCGCGACGGCGGCGGCCAGAACCTGTCGCTCCGGTTTTCCGCGGACGGCAGCCGCCGCGAGATCCGGCCGCCGCCCGGCGCGGCGCTCCCGGCGACGCGCTTCTGGCGGATGCCGCGCGAGACCCGCAGCGACGGCGGCCGCTCGCGGGTGCTCGCGACCTACGAGGACACGCCGTTCTACGCCCGCTCGCTGCTCGCCTCGACTCTGGGCGGCGAGCCGGTCCGGGCCGTGCACGAGAGCCTGTCGCTCGACCGGTTCCGCAACCCGATGGTGCGACTCATGCTGCCCTTCCGGATCCCGCGGCCGCTGGCTCCGTGAGGGCCTCGGCGCCCCCCGTCCCGGATCGCCGTCGGCTCGGGGTGACGCTTTGCGGCATGACGCGCCCCGCGATGCAGGCGAAGGTCGCCATGCTCAGCACGAGGCCGAGGGGGAAGCCGGTCAGCGCGGCCGATTCCCGGACGACCGCGAAGAGCGGCACCGCGCAGAGCAGGGCCCGCTCGCGCGGCCGCAGGCCGCCCGCGCGGTGCGCGGCGAGCGCCAGGAGGAGCACGGCCGGTACGAGGGGCGCCAGGTCGTAGACCGGGAGGTACGGCGACAGCAGCGGCGCGGAGACGAGGAGCGCGGCCGCGCGCAGCGTCGGGTCGGTGGGCCGGGACCAGGCGCGGAAGGCGAGGCCGAGCGCCAGTACGGCGACGAGACCCTGCGCCGTCCAGGCGGCGGCCATCGAGCCGCCGAGCAGGCGCACCGCGCCGAACGCGCTGGCGTTGAGGTTGAGGCTCGCCGCCGCGTTCTGCAGGATGATCCGGTTCGTGTCCCCGAGCGTGCCGAGAAAGCCGTTCCAGGGCGGCGTCCCGAACAGCGCCAGCGACGCGAGGCAGAGGGCCAGCACCGTCGACGCGCAGGCGGCCAGGCACGCGCGCCGTCCCGTCACCAGCAGGAGCAGGGGGGCGAGCGCCGCGAAGTGCGGCTTGTAGGCCAGCAGGCCGAAGCAGAGCCCGGCGAGCCACGGTCGGCGATCGACGAGCACCGCGCCGAGGGTGAGCAGCGACGCGGTGAACAGGCCGTTCTGGCCGTAGACGAGGTTGCAGAGCACGAGCGGGTGCGCGAGCGCGACGAGGGCCGCGTCCCGCCGGCCGGCCGCGACCCGCATCGCGAGCGCGAACAGGGCGAGGGAGAGCGCGGTCCAGAGCAGGTAGGCCGGCTGCAGATCCAGCAGTGCCATCGCGGCCGCCGGCAGGAGGAACACCGGGGGATAGTGCCACGCGAACCGGCACGCCTGCCCGCAGGCCGCCTTCAGGTTCGCCAGGTGCACCGGCAGGTTGTAGGGGTCCGCCCCCCGCCCCTCCAGCGCCGACCGGCCCGCCACCCAGACCTGGACGAAGTCGTTGCCGAGGGGGTCGCCGTACCAGTTGCGCCGCGGGTCCGGGCCGGTCCCGTAGACGAGGAGGACCATGGCGAGGCCGAGCGGCAGCAGCACCCAGGCCGCCCGCCTGCCGAAGGCGAACAGCCGGTCATCGCTGCTCAGGAGATGCGCGAGATCCGACCGGAGCGCGGCGGCGCGTGCTGTCGGTGAGCCCGGCACGCGGGTCTCGATGGGCGCTGGCATGACGGAGGATTTCCGCGTCCGGATTCCGCGGCAGCCTAGGCGCGCGCGGTTCCGGGCCCGTTAACAGGGGTGTTTGCGACCCGGCCCGGCTTGTGCAAGAGGGCGGCGGCTGCGATCCTCGCGCCGTCAAACCGGGGCGATCACATCGATGCGACTGGACGAGGCGTCTCCGGCCCCGCGCGTCCTGATCTACAGCCACGATACCTTCGGGCTCGGCCATCTGCGCCGCTCGCGGGCGATCGCCAACGCGATCGTGGCGTGCAACCGCGGCGCCCGGGCGATGATCGTCTCGGGCTCCCCGGTGGTCGACCGCTTCGCCTTCGCGGCGGGCGTCCGGACGGTCAGGCTGCCGCCGGTGACCAAGTTCGCCGACGGCGGCTACGCCAGCCTCGACGGCGCGACCCCGCTGGCGCGCACCGTCGCGCAGCGTTCCGCGATCATCGCCCAGGCCTGCGACGCCTTCCGGCCCGACCTGATCATCGTCGACAAGGAGCCGGGCGGCTTCCACGGCGAGCTGCTGCCGGTGCTGGAGAAGGCCGCGGCCCGCGACATCCGCCTCGTCCTGGGCCTGCGCGACGTCCTCGACGACGCCGACCGCCTCGTCCCCGAATGGGAGCGCAAGGGCGCGGCCGAGACGATGGCGCGCTTCTACGACGAGATCTGGGTGTACGGGCTGAGCCGGATCCACGAGCCCCTGGCGGCGCTGCCGATGGAGCCCGAGATGGCCGCCCGCATCGACGGGCGCCTGATCTACACCGGCTATCTCCGCCGCGACCTCCCGGAGCGCCGCGCCGGCCGCGAGGAGCCCCCGATCGCGAACGGCCCCTTCATCCTGGTGACGCCGGGCGGCGGCGGCGACGGGGCGGCCCTGATCGACTGGGTGATCGCCGCCTACGAGGCCGATCCCGCGATCCCCCTGCCCGCGCTCATCGCCTTCGGTCCCTTCCTCGATGCCGGCATCCGCGACGGGTTCATGGCGCGCATCCGCCGCCTCGGTGACCGGATCGCGGCCATCACCTTCGACAGCGAGATCGAGTTCCTGATGCGCAAGGCGGCCGGCGTCGTCGCCATGGGGGGCTACAACACGTTCTGCGAGATCCTGTCCTTCGACCGCCGGGCGATCCTCGTGCCCCGGACCGAGCCGCGGCGGGAACAGGCGATCCGGGCGCTGGCGGCCGAGCGGCTCGGCCTCGCGCGGGTGCTGATGGAGGCGGAAGGCCGGGCGCCCGGGCGCATGGCGGCGGCGCTCCGCGACCTGCCGGGACAGGACCCGCCGTCGCGGGTTCTGGTGCCGGGTCTCCTCGACGGCCTCGACGCGGTCGCGCGTCGCGTCCGGGCGCTGACCGCCCGCGGCGGCGCGGACGTCGCGGCCCGGCCGTACCTGCAGGCCTATTCGTGAGCACCAAGCGGGTCGCCGTGGTGCTGAAGGGCTATCCGCGGCTCTCCGAGACCTTCATCGCGCAGGAGTTGCTGGCGCTGGAACGGTGCGGCCTGGCTCTCGAGATCTGGTCCCTCCGGCGCCCGACTGATCGGGCCCGCCATCCGATGCACGCGCAGATCCGCGCGGAGGCCGCCTACCTGCCCGAGTACCTGCGCGACGCGCCGCTGCGGGTGCTCCGGGGCGTCGGCGCCGCGCTCCGGCGGCCGAACCTGCCCGCGCTCCTGGCGCTGTTCGCCCGCGATCTCCGGCGCGACCCGACGGCGTCGCGGCTGCGGCGCCTCGGGCAGGCCCTGGTCCTCGCCCGGGAATTGCCGGCCGAGGTCGCCCATATCCACGTGCACTTCCTGCACACGCCGGCCAGCGTCGCCCGCTACGCCGCGCTCCTGACCGGGCGCCGGTGGAGCTTCTCGGCGCACGCCAAGGACATCTGGACCACGCCCGACTGGGAACTGTCCGAGAAGCTGCGCGACGCCGAATGGGGCGTGACCTGCACCCGTGACGGCCTCGCCCGGCTCGACAGCCTCGCCCCGGGCCGGACGCTGCTCGCCTATCACGGGCTCGATCTCGCCCGGTTCCCCGACGCGCCGCCGCCGCGCGAGCCGCGCGACGGAACGGACCCGGACCGCCCCCTCCGGCTCCTCTGTGTCGGCCGGCTCGTCGCCAAGAAGGGGCACGACGACCTCATCGACGCCCTCGCCGCCCTGCCCGCGCACCTGCACTGGCGGCTCGACCTGATCGGCAGCGGCGAGCGGCGCGAAGCCCTGGAGGCCCGTGTCGCTGCCTGCGGCCTGGCGGAGCGGGTCCGCTTCCGCGGCGCCCTGGCGCAGCCCGCGGTGGTCGAGGCCATGCGCGCGGCGGACCTCTTCGTCCTGCCGACGAAGCCCGCCCCCGGCGGCGATCGCGACGGCCTGCCGAACGTGCTGATGGAGGCCGCGAGCCAGGCGCTCCCGATCCTGGCAACCGCCTTCGCCGGCACGCCGGAATTCATCACCGACGGTGTCCACGGCGTCCTGACGCCGCCCGGCGAGCCGGCGGCGCTGGCCGAGGCCCTGGTCCGTCTCGCGGGCGATCCGGGCCTCCGTCAGCGGCTCGGCGCGGCTGCCCTGGCCCGGCTCGTGCAGGACTTCTCCGAGGAAGCGGCGATCGCGCTGATCGCCGGCCGGCTGCGCGCGTCCGCGGGTCTGCCGCAGGGCGCGGTCGCCCGCGAATCGGAGTTGTCCGCGTGCGCGTCCTGATCGCGGTCACGCATCTGCTCGGCGCGGGGCACCTCACCCGCGCGGCCGCCATCGCCCGCGCCTTCGCGGCGGCCGGCCACGAGACGATGCTGGTCTCGGGCGGCGTCCCGGCACCGATGGTCCGACAGGACGGGTTGCGCCGCGTTCAGCTGCCGCCGCTCCGGATCGCCGGCACGGACTTCTCGACGCTGCTGGACCCCGACGGACGCCCGGCCGGGCCGGCGCTCCTCGAACGCCGCCGAGCCCTGATGGTCGACACCCTGGCGGCCTTCGAGCCTGACGCGGTGATCACCGAGCTGTTCCCGTTCGGCCGGCGCGCCCTGGCGGCCGAGTTCCTCGCCCTGGTGGACGCGGCCCGCGCCCGGCGGCCGCGCCCGCTCGTCCTCGCCTCCGTGCGCGACGTCCTCGTGGCCTCGACCAAGCCGGAGCGGATCGCCGAGGCGCACGCGCGTGTGGCGGACCTCTACGACGCCGTGCTGGTGCACGGCGACCCGGCCCTGATCCCCCTCGAGGCCTCGTGGCCCCTCGACGCGGCCACCGCCGCGAAGGTGCGTTACACCGGCTACGTGGACGAGGGGACCGTGCCCGCGCCGGCCTCGCGCCGCTCCGGCGTGGTGGTCGCCGCCGGATCCGGACCGGCCGGGCTGGTCCTGCTGCGCGCGGCCGCAGGCGCGGCCCGGCTTCGGCCGGATCTCGGCTGGCGGATCCTGGCCGGCCACGGCGTCCCCGAGGCCGAGCTGTCCGAGATCGGTCACGGTCTCGCGCCCGGCATCCTCGGTCGCGCCCAGCCGGACTATCGCGCGCTCCTGGCCGGCGCCGCCCTTTCGGTCAGCCAGTGCGGCTACAACACGGCCGTCGATCTCCTCGCCACCGGCACACCCGCTGTCCTCGTGCCCTTCGAGGCCGGCGGCGAGACCGAGCAGCGCCTGCGCGCCGAGCGCCTCGCAGCCCGGGGACTCGCCCGGGTGCTGCCGGAATCGGAGCTGACGCCCGGGACCCTGGTGGAGGCCATCGCGTCGCGGGGCGTCCTCCCCGCGCCCGGCGATTCCGGGATCGATCGGGACGGCGCAGCGCGCACGGTCGCGCTGGTCGAATCCCTCCGCGGGGGCGAGCGATCGCGCCCCGTCCGGGCTAAGCCGGCCGAGCCGGCCCTCGACGCTCTCCGTCGTGCTCTCGACGCCGTCGCGGCGCGGGGCCTGCGCGTGCCGCTGTTCTGGCGCGACGACGACGCGGTCGCGGGCGGTCCGGACCTCGACCGCCTCATCGGTCTCGCCGAGCACCACGGCGTCCCGCTGCTCCTCGCCGCGATCCCGGCCGGCATCGACGCCTCGCTGCCGCGGCGGCTCGAAGCGGCTGCCGGTGTATCCGTCGCCGTCCACGGCCTCGCCCACCACAACCACGCTCCGCCGGGCGAGAAGCGGGCCGAGTTCGGCGCGCACCGCCCTCTCGACACCCTGGTCGCCGACGCCGCTGCCGGCCTCCGGATCGCCCGGCAGCGTCTGCCGGAAGGCTCGCTGCTGCCTGTCTTCGTACCGCCGTGGAACCGCGTCGCGCCGGAACTCGCCGCCGCCCTGCCGGATCTCGGCTATCGCGGCCTCTCGGCCGTGCCCGGCCCGTCGATCCCGGTTTTGCGCCGGCTCGATGCCACCCTCGATCCGATCGACTGGCGGGGCAGCCGGTCCCTGCGCGATCCGGAAGCCCTGCTGCGCGGCCTCGCCGCCGACATCGCGGGCGCGCCGGAGCGGTCGCTCGGCCTTCTGACGCACCACCGCGTCCACGACGAGGCCGTCTGGGATTTCGTCGGCGCGCTGGTGGCCAACCTCCTGCGGCACCCGGCGATACAGGTCGTGGATGTTCGGGCGCACTTCGGCGCGTCCGCGATGGACAAGGGGCCGGCGGCATCTAAGTCTCAGGTCTCACAGATCGCGAGGACGGGTTGAGCCCGCTATTGTCCATCCGCGACCTCGCGGTCGCGTTCCGCACGGAGAGCGGTCCGTTCGAGGCGCTGCACGGCCTGTCCCTCGACGTTCACCGCGGCCGCACCCTCGCCCTGGTCGGCGAGTCCGGTTCGGGCAAGTCGGTGACCGCCCAGGCGATTCTGCGGATCCTGCCGCCCTCCGCCGCCATCACCCGCGGTCAGATCCTGTTCCGGGACGGCGAAGTCGAGGCCGACATCGCGCGGCTCCCCTCCGAGGGCGAGGCGATGCGGGCGATCCGTGGCCAGCGCATCGCCATGATCTTCCAGGAGCCCATGACCTGCCTGTCACCGCTCCACACGGTGGGCGACCAGATCGGCGAGGCGCTGCGCATCCACACCGGGGCCGACCGCAAGGAGGCCGATGCCCGGACCGAGGGGGCGCTGGCCCGGGTCGGCTTCCCGGACCCGCACCGCGCCCTGCGGACCTACCCGTTCGAGCTGTCCGGCGGCCTGCGCCAGCGCGCCATGATCGCCATGGCGCTGATCCTGAAACCCGCCCTCCTCGTCGCCGACGAGCCGACCACCGCGCTGGACGTCACCACCCAGGCCCAGATCCTCGCCCTGCTGGCCCGGCTCCAGGAGGAGACCGGGATGGCGATCCTGCTGATCACCCACGACCTCGGCGTGGTCGCCAACATCGCCCACGACGTCGCCGTCCTCTATCGCGGACGCCTCGTCGAGGCGGGCCCGCGCGACACGGTGATGCGCGCGCCGGGCCACGCCTACCTCCGCGCGCTCCTCCACGCGGTGCCGCGCTTCGACATGGCGCCCGGCGAGCGGCTCACGCCGATCCGCCCGGCCAAGGCCGAGATCCCGCCCGGCCAGGCGCCCGCGCCCCTGGGCGGGCCGATCCTCCAGGTGGAGGGGGTGAGTAAGAGCTTCACACTGCGCGCCGGTCGGCTGTGGCAGAAGCCGCGGATCGTCCACGCCGTGTCCGACGTCTCCTTGAGTTTGGCGGCGGGCCAGACGCTGGGGCTCGTCGGCGAGTCCGGGTCGGGCAAGACCACGGTCTCGAAGATGATCATGCGGGCGCTCCGGCCGGATTCCGGGCGGATCCTGTTCGACGACGGCAGCGGCCCGCGGGACGTCCACGGCCTGAGCGGCGACGCCCTCTTCGCCTATCGCCGCACGGTCCAGTTCGTGTTCCAGGACCCCTACGCGTCCCTCGATCCGCGCATGACCGTCCGGCAGATCCTGTCGGAGCCCATGGAGATCCACGGCGTCCCGGCGGCGGAGCGGCGGGAGCGCTGCCGCGCCCTGATGGCCATGGTCGGCCTGGAGCCGAGCTTCCTCGGCCGGTACCCGCACGCCTTCTCGGGCGGGCAGCGGCAGCGCATCGGGATCGCCCGGGCGCTGGCCCCGAAGCCGCGGCTGCTGGTGCTCGACGAACCGGTCTCGGCCCTCGACGTCTCGGTCCAGGCGCAGATCCTGAACCTGCTCAAGGATCTCCAGGCCGCCCTGGGCCTCTCCTACCTCATCGTTTCCCACAATCTGGCAGTGATCGACTACATGGCGGACACGATCAGCGTGATGTGCCGGGGCCGCATCGTCGAGGAGGCGCCCCGCGCGGCCCTGTTCCGCCGGCCCGTCCATCCCTACACGCGGGCGCTGCTCGCCGCCGTGCCCGATCCGAGCCTGGACCATCCCCTCGACTTCGCGGCCGTCGCCTCCGACCGCAACGACCCGACCCGCTGGGAGGAGCCGTTCCGCCTGGCCCCCGACGAGGCCGGGGCGATGCGCCCGGTCGAGACCGGACACCGGGTGCGCTTCAGCGCCGCCCACAGCGCGGAGGCCGCGTGATGCAGGCCCGGCCGCCCGTGATGCTGGAGCGCCTGCGCCGCAAGGTGCTTTCGCCGTTCTTCGACCGCCTGGGCTACGACCTCGTCCCGGCCGCCCCCGACTGGACCCACCGGCCGACCTCGCCGCGGGAAGTCGCCACCCTGCTCGAATCGGCCGCCGCCATCCTGGAACGCGATCTCGCCGCCGCCGGCCTCATCCCCGACGGCAACGTGCTGGAGCAGGTCCGGGCGTTCTGGGCGCTGATACCCACCGCCCCCGTCCGGCAGCGGCGCGGCGGCAGCGGCTTCAACGGCGCGCTGCAGCTCTACGTCGCCATGCGGGCGCTGAAGCCCGACTTCGTGATCGAATCGGGCGTCTTCCGCGGGCTCACGACCTGGGTGATCCGGCAGGCCCGCCCGCAGGCGCAGATCTTCTGCCACGATCCGGACCTGTCGGGCCTGCAGTACCGCGACCGGCAGGCCCGCTACAGCACGGCGGATTGGTCGACCGCCGACTGGTGCATGCTCGACCCGGCGCGGACGGTGGCGTTCTTCGACGACCACGTCGCCCAGGGCCGGCGGGTCGTGGAGGCGCGGGCGCGCGGTCTGACCCGGCTGCTGTTCGACGACGACGCGGCCGGGCACCGGATCCACGCCCATGGCGGCCCCGCGCACCCGACCATCGCGATGATCACCGGGCCCGAGCGCAGCCCGGAGCCGATCCGGTGGACGCGGAACGGCCGCCATTTCGAGCAGCCGGCCGACGACGCCCTGGTGCGGCAGGCCGCCGGGTTGATCGCCCGGTCCCACGCCTTCGACGACCTGCACAGGGCGACCGGCTACTCGCCCGCCCGGCTCACCTCCGTGACGTTGCGGGGCAGCTCATGAAGGCCTGGGACATCCGGGACGGCACCCCGTCCGCTCTCCCGCTGCGGGGCGGGAACGACAGCACCGTGTCCCGCCGCGCCCTGCTCGCCGGGCTCGGCGCCAGCCTGATCTGGTCGCGCGCGCCGTCGCGGGCCTTCGCCGACACCCCGCCGGCCGACGCGCCCGGCCCGCCGACCACCCCCTACGTGGCCGACCTCGCCGCCCACGGACGCCGGCTCGGCAGCGCGGGCGGCACGATCCGCACCCTGATCGCCAAGGCGCGGGACGTCCGCTACCTGTCGGTCTACGGCTACACCCGCCTCGTCGGCTACGATGCCGACCTCAACCTGCGGCCCGACGTGCTGGAGCGCGTCGACGTCGAGGGCGGCCGCTTCACGTTCACGCTCCGCCAGGGCCACCGCTGGTCGGACGGTCACCCGTTCACCGCGGAGGATTTCCGCTACTACTGGGAGGATGTCGCCAACGAGAAGGCCCTGAGCCCCGACGGGCCCGCGGCCTTCTTCCGGGTCGACGGCAAGCTCCCGGAGGTGGAATTCCTCGATCCGGTCACCGTCCGCTACAGCTGGGACCGGCCGAACCCGATGTTCCTGCCGGCCCTGGCGGCGCCGCGCGACCCGCTGATCTACCGGCCGTCGCACTATCTCAAGCCGTACCACGCCCGCTACGTCGGCAAGGAGGTGGCCGACGCGAAGGCCAAGGCGCTGAAGCTCCGCAGCTGGGCGGCCCTGCACAATCGCCTCGACGACAATTACGAGCTCAACAACCCGGACTGCCCGACCCTGCAGGGCTGGGTCCCGCGGACCCGCTCGCCGGCCACCCGGTTCCGGTTCGAGCGCAACCGCAGCTACCACCGGGTCGACACGGCCGGCACGCAGCTCCCCTACGTCGATTCCATCGTGATGGACGTGGCCTCGCAGGGCCTCCTGGTCGCCAAGACCAATGCCGGCGAGGCCGACCTGATGTTCCGCGGCCTGATGATGCCCGACATCCCGAGCCTCAAGGAGGGTGAGGCGGCGCATCGCTACCGCACCAACCTGTGGCCCGTGGCCCGCGGCTCGGAGATCGCGCTCTACCCGAACCTGACCACGACGGATCCGGCGTGGCGGCAGCTCAACCGCGACGTGCGTTACCGGCACGCCCTGTCGCTCGCCATCGATCGGCGCACCCTGAACAACACGCTCCTGTTCGGCCTGGGCACCGAGGGCAACGACACGATCGTGCCCGAGAGCGCGCTGTTCGAGCCCGAGATGCGGACCCTCAACGCCGCCTACGACCCGGCCCGGGCTGCCAAGCTTCTGGACGAGATCGGGCTGACGGCCCGCGACGGTTCCGGCACGCGGCTGCTCCCCGGCGGTCGCGCCCTGGAACTGGTGGTGGAGAGCGACGGCGAGGCCGAGATGGTCCTCGACGCGCTGCTGCTCATCACGGAGTTCTGGCGCGAGGTCGGGATCCGCCTGATCACCAAGCCGCAGGAGCGCACGAACCTGCACCGGCGCTCGATCGCGGGCGTGACCGTCATGGTCGCCGCCCAGGGCCTCGACCTTGCCGTCCCGACCGCGATCATGCCCCCGACCGAGCTGAGCCCGGCCCAGCCGGAGCATTATTCCTGGCCGCTGTGGAGCATGAACGTCGAGAGCCGCGGCAAGAGCGGCGAGCCCTGCGACGTACCGGAGGTCCAGCGCCTCATCGAGCTCGACCGGGAGTGGCGCCACACCGACGATGCCGGCCGGCAGGCCGCGATCTGGCGCGAGATGCTGATGAACCACGCGCACAACACCTGGGTGATCGGCACGGTGGCGGGCGCGCTCCAGCCGGTGGTCGGCGCCGATCGCCTGATCAACCTCCCGAAGCGCGCCCTCTATTCCTGGGAGCCCACCGCGATGATCGGCGTGCAGCGCCTCGACGAGCTGTTCTGGGACAAGGGCACCGAAACCGGCGCCGACAAGCGCGCGGAGGCCCGGTGATCGTCCAGATCCTCCGCCGCGTCGTCACGATGGCGGTGACGCTGCTGGTCATCTCGGCGCTCGTCTTCGTGATCATCAAGCTGCCGCCGGGCGACTACCTGACCAACCGGATCATGGAGCTGCGGGCCACCGGCGACGCGAGCTCCGTGGCGAAGGCGGAGCTGCTCATCAAGCAGTACGGGCTCGATCGGCCGGTCTGGCAGCAGTACCTGATGTGGATCGGCGTGCTGCCCGGATCGGTCGGGTTCTCCGGGCTGCTCCAGGGCGACTGGGGCTGGTCGTTCGAGTACGACAAGCCGGTGGCGGACGTCGTCGGCGACGCCCTGTGGCTGACCCTGCTGATCAATCTGACGGCGGTGGTGTTCGTCCACCTCGTGGCGATCCCGGCGGCGATCTACTCCGCGACGCACCGGAACACGCTCGGCGACGCCGTCGTCACCCTGCTGGGCTATGTCGGCCTCGCCGTGCCGGGCTTCCTGCTCGCCCTGATCCTGTTGTTCTACGCCAACCGGTGGTTCGGGCTGTCGATCGGCGGCCTCTACGATTCGGCTCTCACCAACCAGCCCTGGACCTGGGAGAAGGTCCGCTCGCTCCTGGCGCACCTGATCGTGCCGACGCTGGTGATCGGTCTCGGCGGCACCGCGGCCATGATCCGGCGCATGCGCGCCAACCTGCTCGACGAGCTGGCCAAGCCCTACACGGTGACCGCCCGCGCCAAAGGCCTGCCGCCCCTGCAGGCGCTGCTGAAATACCCGTTCCGGATGTCGCTCAACCCGTTCGTCGCGGATATCGGCAACCTGCTCCCGCACCTCGTCTCGGGGTCGGTGCTGGTCTCCCTGGTGCTCAGCCTGCCGACCGTCGGGCCGCTGCTCCTCGAGGCCCTGCGCAGCCAGGACCAGTTCATGGCCGGGTTCATCCTGATGTTCGTCGCGGCCCTCACCCTCGTCGGCATGCTGATCTCGGACCTGATCCTGGTCTGGCTCGATCCGCGCATCCGCATGGGCCTGCGATGACTCGCCCCGCGATGACCGACGCGCTGCCCGCATCCGGACACTTCGTCGATCCGGCGCCCTTCGAGCCGGAGGCCCGGACCGAGAGCCCGGTCGCCACGGCCTCCGCGTGGCGGCTCATCCTCCGCAAGTTCCTGCGCCACCGCCTCGCCGTGGCCTCGGCCCTGATCCTGCTCGCGCTCTACGCGACCGTGCCGTTCGTCGAGCAGCTCGCGCCCTATGGACAGGCCCGCCGCAACGGCGACTTCCTCTACGCGCCGCCACAGGGCGTGCACCTGTTCCACGAGGGCCGCTTCGTCGGGCCGTTCGTCTATCCCTACCGGGCCCATCTCGACCTCGACACGTTCCGCCGGGACTACAAGGTGGACGCCGCCGCCCCGCAGCCGCTGCGCTTCCTCTGCCGGGGCGACGGCTACGACTGGCTGGGGCTCGTCCGCACCGACCTGCACCTCGTCTGCCCGCCGGAGAACGGCACGCTGTTCCTCCTCGGCACCGACAAGCTCGGGCGTGACCTGTTCTCGCGCATGATCTACGGGGCCCGGATCTCCCTCACCATCGGCCTCGTGGGCGTCGCCATCTCGTTCGCGCTCGGGCTCTTCTTCGGCGGGATCGCGGGCTATTTCGGCGGCGTCGTCGATGCCGGGGTGCAGCGGCTGATCGAGGTGGTGCGCTCCCTGCCGGAGCTGCCGCTCTGGCTCGCCCTGTCGGCGGCGCTGCCGCCGAACTGGAGCCCGCTGCTGATCTTCTTCGGCATCACGGTGATCCTCGGCCTGCTCGACTGGCCGGGGCTCGCGCGGGCGGTGCGCGGGAAGCTCCTGGCGCTGCGGGAGGAGGATTTCGTCCAGGCCGCCGAGCTGATGGGCGCCTCGCCGACCCGGGTTATCGGCCGTCACCTGATCCCGAACTTCATGAGCCACCTGATCGCGTCGGCGACGCTGTCGATCCCAACCATGATCCTCGGCGAGACCGCCCTGTCGTTCCTGGGCCTCGGACTCAGACCGCCGGTGACCAGCTGGGGCGTGCTGCTCAACGAGGCGCAGAATCTCGCGGCGGTGCAGCTCTACCCCTGGCTGCTTCTGCCGGTCCTGCCCGTGCTGGTGACGGTGCTCGCCTTCAACTTCATGGGTGACGGCCTGCGCGACGCTGCCGATCCGTACCACTGAGGGGCGCGCGCCGCGCCGTGTGGCCTACCCGGCGAGCGGCAGCGGCGCGATCCGCGTCGGGGCGGCGACGCCCTTGCGCTCGAGCAGGCCCGGCGGCGGCACCGGGGCGTCGATGGTGCACACCACGCCGGTCGGCTCGTAGTTCAGCACCACCTCGCCGGCGAGCTCGCGCGCCAGACTGCGCTCGATCAGGCGCGAGCCGAATCCGGTCCGCGTCGGCTTCTTCACCGGCGGGCCGCCGCGCTCGGACCAGCGGAGCGAGAGCTGCATCTCATCCAGGCGCCGCACCGTCCAGGAGATCTCGACCGTGCCGCCCTCGGTCGAGAGCGCGCCGTACTTCACGGCGTTTGTGCCGAGCTCGTGCAGGGCCATGGCGATGGACAGCGCGAGCCGCGGCGGCAGCCGCAGGGCCGGTCCCTGAACCTGGAACCGCGAGGCCCGGCCGTCGCCGGCCTCCAGCGGCCGGATCGCGTCCGCCACGACGGCGGAGAGTTCCGCTCCCTCCCAGCTCTCCCGGGTCAGCACGTCGTGCACCCGCGCCAGGGCGAGGAGGCGCGCCTCGAAGGCGGCGCGCGCCGCGTCGGCCTCGGCGCCTTCCAGCCCGCGCAGCGACTGGGCCGCGATCGACTGCACCGTCGCCAGGGTGTTCTTCACCCGGTGGTTCAACTCGTGGATCAAGAGCAGGAGGTGCTCCTCGGCGTTCTTCGTGTCGGTGATGTCGATGTTGCAGCCGGTGTAGCCCAGGAAGTTCTGGGCGTCGTCGAGCCGCGGCACGCCCTCGCACTGGAGCCAGCGCACCGCGCCCGTCCGGTCGATCACCCGCGCCTCCGTGCGGAACGGGATCCGGGCCTCGAACGCCTCCGTGAAGGCGCTGCGGAAATTCTCCAGGTCGTCGGGATGCACGATCTGGTGCCAGCCGTCGTCGTTGAACCGTGCGGCCGGCAGCCCGAACAGGTGCTCGAAATGGAGGTTGGCGAAGCTGACCGCGCCGGTCTCGTCGGTCATCCAGATCAGGGCCGGCGCCGAATCGGCCATGTGCCGGAAGCGCGCCTCGGATTCGCTCAGGGCGCTCAGGCCGCGCTTTGTCTCGGCGAGCGCCCGGTCGCGCTCCTCCTCCCGGGTGCGCAGCCGGAGAGACGCCTCCGACAGCACGACGCCGAGCCGCTGGATCTCGTGGACCGGCGACGACACGCGCGGGATCGCCTCGCCCCGGGCCAGGGCAGGCCCCGAAGCGGCCAGCAGCCGGAGGGGGCGCGAGACCCGCGACCAGAGGTTCACCGCCAGGAGCGACGAGGTGGCCAGCACCAGCAGGCCGAAGCCCGCGAAGGCCCAGATCCAGCGCCGCACCCGCGCGTCGACGAGAGCCTGCGGGATGCTGGTCGCGACCATCCAGCCGGTGAGCCGCGAGCGCGCCTCGATCACCACCACCGGCTTGTGCTGGCGATCCTGGCCTTCCCAGACCCCGGGCGTCGACGACTGCACCTGGCGGAGGCTGGCGAGGCGCTGCTTGCCGACCACCGCCTCGGGATCGGGCAGGCGCGCCAGGACGATGCCCGACCTGTCGCTGATCCCCGTCGTCCAGCCCGGGACGACTTCCCGGGATAGGATGCCCTGCAGGCGTGACAGGGGAACGGTGAAGCTCAGGATGTAGCCGACCTCGCCGTCGACCATGACGGGCACGCCGACCGCGTAGGTGGCCTCGCTCGGCATCGGGCCCGGCACGTAGCCGCTCACCATGGCGCGCTGCGTGCCGCGGGCCAGATCCTGGTCGAAGGGTAGCGTCACGACCGGCATCGGCGCGCCGCGCGGCACGCCGGTATTCACCATCTCCTGCCCGTTGGGCCGGCGCAGGAGCACGTCCAGGTCGATCGATTCGCGGACGAGGCGCGCCTGGGCGTCGAACGCCTCGAAGTCGCCCTGCCGGATCCGCGGTGAGGTCGCCAGAGTCTGCAGCACCGACACGAGACCGGCAGTGTCGCGGTCCAGGGACAGGCCGATGCCGCGCACGTTCTCGCGGGCGTCCTGCTCGAACCGTGCCCGCTCGGCGGAGGCGTAGCGCATCAGCAGGATGCTGGTGAACAGCAGGCCGGGGCCGATCAGCGCGATCACCAGCGCGATCAGGTAGACCTGAGTCGAGAAGCCGTTTCGCCCGAAGCGGTGCAGCCGCCGCGACAGCCAGGAACGGCGCGCGGGAATCACCGCGGGGACGCCCGCGCCCTCGGCGTGATGGTCCGGACTCAAGCGGGGTCCGTCCCCGGCCCGCGGTGCCACGCGGGCTCGTCGCCGTTCCCTCGCCTCATGACCGGTCGATATGACCGAGATCGCGTGTCGGGTCGAGGTGGTCGCGCACGCGCTGCTTCAGCGCCTTCACGTCCGGGAAACCGCCGTCGCGCACCCGTTCCCACAGGAGCACCCCGTCCAGTTGGATGTTGAAAGCGCCCCCCGTGGCCGGGACGAGGGCGACCTCGCCCAGATCATCGCGAAACGTCGAGAGGAGTTCCTGCGCCATCCAGGCGGAGCGCAGCAGCCAGTTGCATTGGGTGCAGTACGTGATCGCGACGCGCGGCCGTCCTGGCCTCGCCGCGCCCTCCACCGTCACGTCGCTGCCGGGCTTCGCGCCCGCTGGCCCATCGTGCATGCCCGCACAGCGCACCCGGCCGGCGCCCTTGTCAACCTCACGCACGCGCACGTCGGCGTGCCCCGGGCCGGCGACGGCGGCGCTCCGCCGAGTGCGGTGCGTATCTGGACGCCTGCTCGAACGCTCGTCCGGCTGTCAGCCAACATCGCCGGCCGCGCTTGACGTCGCGGCCCGCCGCGCTCTAGAAGGCCCGCCACCGGGTCGCGGCGCCCCCACGGGCGAGCGGCGATGGCGTGCGCTCAGGCAGCACGCCGGTACGGACGGTTAGCACAGCGGTAGTGCGTTCCCTTCACACGGGAAAGGTCGCAGGTTCGATCCCTGCACCGTCCACCATCATCCCTATCCCCCGAAGGTCTGATCCCGCGGCTCCCCGCGTCGGTTTGCCACCCGAAAAGCGCGTGCTAAGGGCGCTCGATCGGTGAACGCATAAGCTTGGACCCGGCCCGATCCGGGTCGCAGGTCACAGGCAGGGGAAGGGCGGGAACAGCCATGAAGGACATCCTCGACAAGCTCGAAGAGCGGCGGGCGCAGGCCCGGCTCGGCGGCGGTGAGAAGCGCGTCGAGGCCCAGCACAAGCGCGGCAAGCTCACGGCGCGCGAGCGCATCGAACTCCTCCTCGACCACGGGTCGTTCGAGGAGTTCGACATGTTCGTGCAGCACCGCTCCACCGATTTCGGCATGGAGAAGCAGAAGATCCCCGGCGACGGCGTCGTGACCGGCTGGGGCACGATCAACGGCCGCACGGTCTTCCTCTTCTCGAAGGACTTCACGGTGTTCGGCGGCTCGCTGTCCGAGGCGCATGCCCAGAAGATCGTGAAGGTTCAGGACATGGCGCTGAAGATGCGCGCCCCGATCATCGGTATCTTCGACGCCGGCGGCGCGCGCATCCAGGAGGGCGTCGCGGCGCTCGGCGGCTACGGCGAGGTGTTCCGCCGCAACGTCATGGCCTCGGGCGTCATCCCGCAGATCTCGGTGATCATGGGTCCCTGCGCGGGCGGCGACGTCTACTCGCCGGCCATGACCGACTTCATCTTCATGGTTCGCGACACGAGCTACATGTTCGTGACCGGCCCCGACGTGGTGAAGACCGTCACCAACGAGGTCGTGACCGCCGAGGAACTCGGCGGCGCCAAGGTCCACACGACCAAGTCGTCGATCGCCGACGGGTCCTTCGAGAACGACGTCGAGGCGATCCTCCAGATCCGCCGCCTCCTCGACTTCCTCCCGGCGAACAACATCGACGGCGTGCCGGAGCTCGAGAGCTTCGACGACGTCAACCGGATCGACGCGTCCCTCGACACGCTGATCCCCGACAACCCGAACAAGCCCTACGACATGGGCGAGCTGATCCGCCGCGTGGTGGACGAGGGCGACTTCTTCGAGATCCAGTCCGCCTACGCGCGCAACATCATCACCGGGTTCGGCCGGATCGAGGGCCGGACCGTCGGCTTCGTGGCCAACCAGCCGCTGGTGCTCGCGGGCGTGCTCGATTCGGACGCCTCGCGGAAAGCCGCGCGCTTCGTGCGCTACTGCGACGCCTTCGGCATCCCGATCGTCACCTTCGTGGACGTGCCGGGCTTCCTGCCGGGCACGGCGCAGGAATACGGCGGCCTGATCAAGCACGGCGCCAAGCTGCTCTTCGCCTACTCGCAGGCGACGGTGCCGCTGGTCACGATCATCACCCGCAAGGCCTTCGGCGGCGCCTACGACGTCATGGCGTCGAAGCACGTCGGCGCGGACGTGAACTACGCGTGGCCGACGGCGCAGATCGCCGTGATGGGCGCGAAGGGCGCGGTCGAGATCATCTTCCGCAGTGAGATCGGCGACCCGGAGAAGATCGCGGCGCGCACCGGCGAGTACGAGGACCGGTTCCTCTCGCCCTTCGTGGCGGCCGAGCGCGGCTACATCGACGAGGTGATCATGCCGCACTCGACCCGCCGCCGGATCGCCAAGGCCCTCGGGATGCTCCGCACCAAGAAGATGGAGCAGCCCTGGAAGAAGCACGACAACATCCCGCTCTGATCTGAGGCGGGCGCACGGGCCGGCGGCCGCGCCGCCGCCGGTCTCAGCTGCGGTTGCTGTTCTCGATCACCGCGCACAGCGTCAGCGGGCCCTTGTCGGGTGACACCATCGCTGAGCAGGTGACCCGGGCCCCGCCGAGATCGACGTTGCTGTGCCTGAGCTTCGTGGCCGTCGCCTGGGCCCGGTGCGCGGCCTCGGTGATCACGGCGGCGTCGATGCCGGTCACCGCGTGCCCGGCCTGACCGAACAGGTCGTAGTAGCGGTCGGGCGGGTTCGCGCCGCGAAACTGCGCGCCCACAGAGGACAGGTTTGGCCCGCCGCAGGCCAGCGTCAGGGTCATGTCCGGACCGGCCGTGAAGCTCGCGTAGTCGCTCCGGCGCTCGGCCGTCTTGGCCGCCGTCTCGGCCGTGACCTTGTCGACCAGCGCGTCGCAGGACTGTGCCCGGGCGGGGCCGGCGCCGGCCGAGAGGACGGTGAAGACGAGGAGAGGCAGGAGCGCGCGCATGCCCGCGAGGTAGCGCGGCGGTCCGGAAAGGCGAGCGGCGCGGCGTTCCGGCGCGCCTCGCCCCACCCCGATGCGGATCAGGCGGATTCGCCCCGTCCCCTGACCAGGACGGGTCCCTCGCCGACGAGGAGGCGCCGCTTGAGGCGGGCGATGCCCTCGCGCTGCAACTCGCTGGGCGGGGAATGCGCGCTGGCCACCTGGGTCAGCATCGCGATCAGCTCGCCCCGCTCGGACACCGTCAGCGCGTCGCGCAGCAGCGGCGCCAGGGCGTCGGCGACCTGCGAGAACGGGAGACGCGCCTGCGTGTAGCCCCAGGCCCGCTCGAAGGCGGCCGAGATCCGATCCACCTCGAGCGGACGCTCCATGTATTCGAGGATCCGCGTCTTCTCGCTGGCGGTGAGGGGGCTGCCGGTCCGGACCAGCTGGATCATCAGGATCACCGCCGCCAGGCGCGGGTCGCGGACGCGCTGCAACGGCGTCCCCACGAGGTTCTGGAAGGTCGAGACGGCGCGGCGCTGAAGCCCCTTCGTGTCCCGGTTGACCTCCTGCAGGCCCTTGACGGTCCCGTGCGTCCGCAAGATCCAGAACAGTCCCGCGACGATGATCCCGATGAGGCCGAGCAGGATCGGCATGAGCGTCCCCAGATCGAATCGACGCGGGACGCTCTCACGCACATCTCGGTGTGTCAAACCCGCGTCAATGCCTGCGAATGACCGCTCTGACTTGCGGGATCGCGCACGCCGGCGACACATCCATTGCGCGCGACCTGGATCTACTTCACCGATGCGGCGACCGTCGGCGTCCGCGTGACGCTCTCGCGCGCTCAGCTTGCGGTCGCGGACGCGTCCGACGTGCCGAGCTCGAGGAGGACGATCTCCGGAGGGACGCCCATCCGCACGGGGATCCGGCTCATCCCGAAACCGCCCGAGACGATCATGTGGCGGCCGTCCTGGACGATGTGGCCGTAGGAGTAATCGTGGCCGCGCACCTTCCGGATCGCGGGGGCGTGGCCGAACAGCCGGACCTGGCCGCCATGGGTGTGGCCGGCGAGGGTCAGCGAGACGCGGTCAGGCACGGAGACGAAGATGTCGGGTTCGTGGGCCATCAGGATCACGGGCGCCGAGTCCGTGACCGATCGCAGCGTTCGCGGCAGGTCGGCCAGGCTGAACGTGCTCCACGCGTTGAGGAACGGCAGCTGGTCGCCGAGCCCGGCCAGCCAGAACGGCCGCCCGTCCTTCACGAGGCGCACGGCCTGATTCTCCAGAACCGGGATGCCCTGCGCCTCCAGCAGGCGCCGCACCGCCGGAACGCCGCGGCCGGCCCGCTGGACGGCGTGGTCGTCCCACCAATCGTGGTTGCCGAGGATCGCGTGCGTGCCGAGGGGCGCCTTCAGCTCGGTCATCATCCGGGCGAACTGGTCGAGCGGCAGCTTGCGCCACGCGATGCGCCCGGCCGGGTAGTCGCCGAGCAGCAGGACCAGATCGGGCGCGAGGGCGTTGGTGGCCGCGACGATCTCCGCCACCCGGTCGAACGGCATGTACGGCTCGCAGATGTGGAAATCCGCCAGCACCGCCACCCGCAGGCGCAGCGCCGGATCCCAGCGCGGCAGGGACGGCGCGTAGGACGTGACCACGAGCCGGTGCAGCGGCTCGACGTCGAAGGCGTAGACGCCCGTCGCGGCGGTGAGGCCGGCGCCCACGCCGAGCCCGGTCAGGAACTGCCGGCGGCTCGGCATGATCAGCATCGCGATAAGACCTGTAGGCTCCAGAACCCGCCGGGGTCCCGCTAGGCGCGCAGTCCGGCGAAAGCGGGGCGGCCCGCCTTCACGGCCGCGAGACCCTGGCCCGAAACCGGTTGACGGAATGTGGCCTGCCGCCGCGCTCGGTCTATAAGGCAGTGTCTCGTCCAGCGAAGCGATCCGGAACAGATGTTGAACCGCCCCCTGCGCATCGGCACCCGCGGCTCTCCGATGGCGCTCGCGCAGACCGGGATGGTGCGCGACCGGATCGTGGCGGCCAATCCGGGCCTCGAGACCGAGCTGGTGGTCGTGACCACCGTGGCCGACAAGATCCTGGACCGGCCCCTGTCCGAGATCGGCGGCAAGGGCCTGTTCACCAAGGAACTCGAGCAGGCCCTGTTCGCCGGCGAGGTCGACGTCGCCGTGCATTCGATGAAGGACGTGGAGACCTGGCTCCCCGACGGCCTCGCCATCGCCTGCATCCTCGCGCGCGACGACCCGCGGGACGCGTTCCTGTCGCCGCACGCCGACGGCCTGTCCGGGCTGCCGGCCGGCGCCCGGGTCGGGACCTCGTCGCTCCGCCGCGGCGCGCAGGTGCTGATGCGGCGGCCCGATCTCCGAGTGGTCCCGCTGCGGGGCAACGCCAACACCCGGATGCGCAAGCTGGAGGCCGGCGAGTGCGACGCGACGCTCCTCGCCATCGCGGGCCTGGAGCGCCTCGGCCTGGAGAGCATGGCGCGCAGCGTCCTGCCGGTCGAGGAGATGCTGCCGGCCGTTGCGCAGGGCGCCCTGGGCATCGAGTGCCGCTCGGACGACGCGGCGATCCGCGACCTCCTGGCGCCCATCGCCTGCGCGCGGACCACCATCGCGGTCTCGGCCGAGCGGGCGCTGCTCGCGGAACTCGACGGGTCCTGCCGGACGCCCATCGCCGCCCTGGCGCAGATCGACGGGGACACTCTGCGGATCGACGGGCTGCTCTTCCTGCCCGACGGCAGCCGCCACTGGGCGGCGTCCCGGCAGGGGCCCGTCGCGGAGGCGGAGCGGATCGGCCGCGAGGCGGGCGCGGCCCTCAAGGCGGCGGCCGGCGACACCTATACCCGTCACCTCCAGTGAGGGCCGGCCGATGCCGCCCGTGACTGTGGTCGACGTCTTCACGCACGCCGGCACGGGCGGCAATCCCTGTCCCGTCGTCTCCGACGCGCGGGCCCTCGACGCGGAGGCCATGCGGGGCGTCGCCCGGCGGTACGGCCACGAATCGGGCTTCGCGCTGCCGGCCGATGACCCGGCCCACGATCTGCACCTCCGCTTCTTCGTGCCGAACCACGAGATGGAGATGTGCGCCCACGCCACGATCGGCGTCCTGTGGGTGCTCGCCCGCGAGGGGCGCCTCCCGGAGGGGTCGGTCCGCATCGCCACCGGCAGCGGTTCCGTAACGGGGTTCGTCAGCCCGCGCGGCGCGGATGCTTGGAGCGTCGCGATCACGCAGTCGGTCGGCCGCGTGCGGCCCCTGACGGACGAGCAGAGCGCCGCAGTTCAAGCGGCGCTCGGAATCGGGCGCGACGCCCTCGCTGCGCGGCCGGTCCACAACGCTGTGACGTCGCGGGTCAAGACGCTCGTGCCGATGCGCGACGCGGCGGCGCTGAACGCCCTCGCGCCCGCCAGCGATGCCGTCGAGGCTGCCTGCACGCGGATCGGGTCGACCGGCCTCTATCCCTACGCCGTGCTGGACGGCCCGGCCCGGCTGTTCGAGGCGCGGCAGTTTCCCCGCGCCTCCGGCTATCCCGAGGACGCCGCCACGGGCATCGCGGCCGCAGCCCTGGCCTTCGGGCTGTTGCAGGACGGCCTCATCGAGCCGGACGACCGTCCGATCCGGATCCTGCAGGGTCGGGCTATGGGCCGCCTGTCCGAGATCCGGGTGCGGCTCGGCTTCGTGGACGGCCGCCCGGTCGGGTGCCTGCTGGAGGGCGACGTCGCGCTCGCCGGATCCGCCGACCGCGTGACCGCGACGGATGAGGGCGGCCGGATCGCGGGGTAGTGGCTCACCCCGCCGTCACGGCCCGGAGGCCGCCGTCGGTAACCGTGGCCTCAATCCACCTTGCCGTCCCGGTCGCGGCGGATGCTGCGGCGGACCGCGATGAGCTGCAAGACCCCGACACCCAGCGCCAGGGCGAAGACGAGTCCGATATCGAGGGCGGCGAACAGCCCGTCGCGCACCGATGAGCCTCCGCCGCGTCGATCAGGACGGTGCGGAGCGGCCGAACGCCTCGCGCTCGCGCATCCGCTCGATCAGATCGAGGACGTGCACGACCCGGCCGCCGACGTCCCACCAGGGCCGCAGCGCCGGGCGCGCGCGCATCGGCAGGACCGGCTCGGCCGCCACGGCCTCGATCAGGAACGCCGTCTCGGGAAGCGGGGCCGCGCCGAGGCCGGCCGCGTCCGCGGGCGTTCGGATCGCGCGGACGATCAGGGCGAGCTTCCGCGCCGTCGTGACCCGGGCGCGGTGGCGGACCGAATCGTAGCCCTGCGCCGCAACGACCCGGCCGATCTCGGCGTAGATCAGCCCCGCCGCCCGGATCGAGGGCCGGCAGCCGCGTGGCAGCACCGCGATGCCCGCCTCGGCGCGCGCGTAGAGGCTGTCCGCCTCGGCGAGGAGGCGAGCCACCACGCCGGCCAGGACCGGGCTCGGCCGCGGATCGGCGAGGAACGCGTCCGGATCGAGCCCCGCCTCCCGCATCCAGTCCAGCGGCAGGTAGAGGCGGCCCATCCGCGCGTCCTCGCCGACGTCGCGCGCGATGTTGGTGAGCTGCATCGCGGCGCCGAGATCGCAGGCGCGGGCCAGCGCGTCGGGACAGCGGGTCCCCATGATCAGGGCCATCATCGCCCCGACCGAGCCCGCGACCCGGGCAGCGTAGGCGTGGAGCGCCCCGAGATCGGCGTAGCGCCGGTCCTCGGCGTCCCAGGCGAAGCCCTCGATCAGCGCGCGCGGCAGCGCTTCCGGGATCGCGTGGGCCGCGACGATCTCCGCGAAGGCGCGGTCCGCCGGGGCGTCGGCGGGACGGCCCGCGTAGGCCTGGCCGATCCGGGCCTCGAGACGCGCCACGGCGCCGCGCCGGTCGGCCGGGCTCGCCGCATCGTCGACGAGATCGTCGGACAGCCGGCAGAAGGCGTAGAGGCCGTAAGCCGCCTCGCGCATGTCGGCCGGCAGCAGCTGGCCGGCCGCGAAGAAGCTCTTCGAGCCGGCCCGGATCGCCATCCGGCAGGCGGTCCGGTCGGCCGCGGCGGCGAATTCAGGCGGAAACGCGGGCATCGGGGACCACGCTGTCGAGGATGCGGGCGGAGGACAGCACCCCGGGGAGGCCGGCCCCCGGATGCGTGCCGGCCCCCACAAGGTAGAGGTTGCGGACTGCGCTCGACCGGTTGTGCGGACGGAACCAGGCCGATTGCGTCAGCACCGGCTCCAGGCCGAATCCGGAGCCCCGGTAGCTCAGGAAATCGTCCTGGAAATCCAGCGGCGTCGTCACCTTCGAGGTCACGATGGCCTCCGACAGGCCGGGCATCACGCTCGCCTCGAGCAGGGCGGCGATCCGGCGCCGGTACGGTTCGGCGAGGGTCTGCCAATCCTGGCCGCCGGCGAGGTTCGGCACCGGCGCCAGCACGTAGAAGGCGTCGCATCCCGGTGGGGCGAGGCTCGGATCGGTGGCGGTCGGACGGTGCAGGTAGAGGCTCGCGTCCTCGGCCAGCACCTTGCGGTCGAAGATGTCGGCGAGCAGGCCGCGGTATCGGGGCCCGAGCAGGATCGTGTGGTGATCCACCGCCGGGTAGAGCCGCTTGGTGCCGAAGTACCAGACGAACAGTCCCATCGACGAGCGGGCCCGCTGGAACCGCCCCGGGCTCCAGCGCTGCGCCTCCGGAAGCAGGCGCGCGTGCGTCACGGCCGAATCGGCGTTGGACACCACGACGTCGGCCGCGATCGTCTCGCCGCCGGTCAGGTCGACGCCGGTGGCCGCCCCCGCCTCGACCCGGATGCGCGCGACCTCGACGCCGAGGCGCAGGCGGCCGCCCTGCGACCGGATCAGCCGCACCAGCCCGTCGACCAGCTGCCCCGTACCGCCCATCGCGAAGTGAACGCCCCAGCGCCGCTCGAGGTCGGCGATCAGGCAGTAGATGGCGCTGGCCCGGAACGGGTTGCCGCCGATCAGGAGCGGATGGAAGCTGAAGACCGTGCGCAGCCGCTCGTCGCGGATGAAGCGCGCCACCACGTCGTGCACCGAGCGGTGTCCCGAGAGGCGCAGCAGGTCGGGCGCGATCTTGAGCATCGCGCCGACGCTGCCGAACGGCACGTGTCCGAGCTGCTCGAACCCGATCCGGCAGACGGCGCGGCTGTGCGCCATGAAGCGCTCGTACCCCGCGACGTCGTCCGGCGCGAAGCGGGCCACCTCGGCGCGCATCCGGTCCACGTCGCCGCTGTAGGCGAAGGACGTGCCGTCGGCGAAGCGGATCCGGTAGAACGGATCCATCGGCACCAGCGTCACGTCGTCAGCGAGCCTGCGGCCGGCCAGCTGCCACAACTTCTCGAAGAGCTGGGGCGCGGTGACGATGGTCGGACCGGCGTCGAAGGTGAAGCCGTCCTGCCGGTGGACGCGGGCCCGTCCCCCGGGCTGCGCGAGGCGCTCCAGCACGGTGACCCGATAGCCGCGCGCGCCCAGCCGGACCGCCGCGGCGAGACCGCCGAAGCCCGAGCCGACCACGACGGCGTGCGGGCGCCGATCGATCTCTTGCGCAACCCGATGGTCGACCGCGAGTGTCAGCATTGCTTGACACTATCGCGGTCCTTTCCCGCCGCGCAAGGACGAAATCGTGCGCGTCCCTGGCGATGATGGCCGTGTCAGAATTCGCCCGCGAGGCCGGCGCGGACACCGACGGCGTTGTCGCCGCCGTAGGCCACGCCGGCGGTCACCGCGATCGGGACGCAGCAGGTCGGCAACCGGTGCGCCACAGCGAGGCCGCCCGCCCACTCGCCCCGGTAGGTCGCCCCGTTGGTGGCCCAGGTCGTCTTGCCCGGCGCCGACGGCATCGGCGCGGTCGCCATCGCGATGGCCATGGCGACGCCCTGCCGGGCCTCCTTGCGGGTCTGGATGGCGTAGCGCTGGACCGAGTCGGTCTTGGCTTCCAAATTGTTGACCTGCGCCTGCACCGAATCGATCCGGTTGCCGAGTCCGGCGATCGTCGACGGTCCGTAGGCCGAGGCCGCGAGGTTACCGTTCGCGTCCGTAGTCACGAAGGCCGTCGCTCCGCTCTGGGCGGCGGCGCTCGCCTGCGAGGCGATGCCGGCCAGCGTGTAGGTGTTCGCGGAATTGCCGATCGCCACCTGGTTGGCCTGGGTCGTCTTCACGTTCGCGCCGATCGCGATCGTGTTGGCCTGATTGGCGGCCGCCCCGTTGCCGAGCGCGACGCTGTTGTTGCCGGCCGCCGAGGCGGCCGCACCGACGGCGGTCGAGCCGGTTCCGGTCGCGCCGGCGACGAAGCCCAGAGCGGTGCTGCCGGCTCCGGACGCCGCGGAGGCCGTGCCGATCGCCGTTCCGCCGAGTCCCTGTGCACTCGCCGCGTAGCCGAGGGCGACGCTGCCGGTGTTGGCCGCGCTGGCGCCCGTGCCGACGGCTGTCGAGGCCGTCCCGGCCGCGCTCGAACCGTAGCCCACCGCCAGCGCGTCGCTGCCGACGGCGATCGGCGCGGCCTGGTTGCTGGTGTTGTTCGCGGCGACGCCCGTGACGCTCGTGAGCTGCGAGAGCCTCAGCTCGTTGATGACGGTCTGCCCCTGGGACTGCGTCACGTTGCCGGTGATGATGTAGATGCCCTGATTGGACCCGCCACCAGTACCACCACCACCGGTTCCGCCCCCGCCGGTCCCACCCCCGCCGGTGCCGCCGCATGTGCCGCAGCCGCCCGTTCCGGTCCCTCCCGCGGTTCCCAGGGTCAGACCGGTGCCGAGCAGCCCGTCTCCCGGACCGGTCGTGCCGACGAGCACGCCGGTCCCGAGCACACCCCCGCCGGTGGTCCCGACGTTGAGCCCCGTTCCGAGGACGCCGGTCCCGGGAGCGGTGGTGCCGACCGTCACGCCGGTGCCGAGCACGCTGCCGCCGGTCGTGGTCCCGACATTGACGCCGGTCCCGAGGACGCCGGTCCCGGGATTGGTGGTGCCGACCGTGACGCCCGTGCCGAGAAGCCCGCCATTGGTCGTCCCGACATTGAGGCCGGTTCCGAGCACGCCGCTGCCGGGGCTGCTCGTGCCGATCGTGAGCCCGGTGCCGAGGATGCCATTCGTGGTTGTATCCAGCGCGCCGCGCAGGAGCTGCGCCTGGGCGGGCGTCGCCAGGGCCGTGCAGAGCAGGAGCCCGGCCGCGATCGGGATCGCGCGGGCGGCGCCCGGACGGATGACAGCGATCATCGCAGTCCGCGGCGTAACCGGGACGACGGTCAAGGGACGCATCTGGAACTCCATTGCTGCGCGGCCGGGGAGCGATTCCGATCCGGCCCTGCAACCCGTTGGTCGGCAAGCAGGAACGAGATGCAGCTTCTGGTAGAATGATTAACGCTAACTTTCAGTTGTATTTGGTTTCGTCGTTTCCCGTACAATGACGCGGTTCGCGGAGGCCGGCGCGCGCCCCGTGGCCCGCCTCAGAAAACGCGTGTTTGCGCGGCGATATCGCGCCGCAAAGGGGCTATAGGGGCTTGGAAATCCGAGCTTTCGGCAGGGAACGGACGCGTGATGGACGGTCGAGGTCAGACCATTTTCGTGGCGGGCCATCGCGGCATGGTGGGCTCGGCGATCGTGCGTCGCCTGCGTGAGCGCGGTCACGAGCGGATCCTCACGGCCGACCGCCGGACCCTCGACCTCCTCGATCAGGCCGCGGTCCGGCGCTTCTTCGCCGAGAACCGCATCGACCAAGTCTACCTCGCCGCCGCGCGCGTCGGCGGCATCCACGCCAACAACACCTACCCGGCCGAGTTCATCCACGAGAACCTGCTGATCCAGTCGAACCTGATCGACGCCGCGCACACGCACGGCGTCGACCGGCTGCTGTTCCTGGGCTCGTCCTGCATCTACCCGAAGCTCGCGCCCCAGCCGATGCGCGAGGACGCCCTGCTGACCGGGCTGCTCGAGCCGACCAACGAGCCCTACGCGATCGCCAAGATCGCGGGGATCAAGATGTGCGAGAGCTACAACCGGCAGTACGGGCGCCGCTATCGCAGCGTGATGCCGACCAACCTCTACGGCCCGAACGACAACTTCCATCCCGAGAACGCCCACGTGCTGCCGGCGCTGATGCGCCGCTTCCACGAGGCGAAGCGGGACGGTCTGGCGAAGGTCACGGTCTGGGGCACCGGCCGGGCGATGCGCGAGTTCCTGCACGTCGACGACATGGCACGGGCCAGCGTCTACGTGATGGAGATGGACGACGCGGTCTACGCCGCGAACACGCGCCCCGACCTCTCGCACATCAACGTCGGGACGGGTGAGGACTGCACCATCCGTCAGCTCGCCGAGGCGCTCGCGCGGGTGATCGGCTACGCGGGCGAGCTGGCGTTCGACGCGACCAAGCCGGACGGCACGCCGCGCAAGCTGATGGACGTGTCGCGGCTGCGGGCGATGGGCTGGCGGCCGGAGATCGCCCTCGAGGACGGCCTGCGCCAGACCTACGGCTGGTTCCTGGAGAACCACGCGACGCTGCGGAGCTGAGCGGGCCCGCCGTCGCGCCGCCCGGCTCACCGACCATCGCACAGCCACCGGGCATCCGCCCGGCGAGGAGACGGACCATGGCCCACCGGCCGCCCGACGACAGCGCGGACGCGCGACGGCGGAAGTTCCTGCAGAGCTTCCAGAATTTCGACGCGAACAGCCGGTTTCCCGCGCCCTACGCGCAGTTCGCCGGGAAGCCGCTGACCGAGGCGTCCGGTCAGGGCTGGCGCTACGACGCCCTCGGGTATCGCAACGACGCGCACGCGGACGCGCGGCCGCCCTCCGAGACGCTGCGGGTCTTCGTCGTCGGCGACAGTACGCTGATCGACGGCCAGGTCTTCGCCGACACCGTGCCCGGACGGCTGGAGACCGGGCTGAAGCAGGCGCACGGGCCCGGCGCGCGGGTCTACAATTTCGGCGCGGTCTCGGCCTGTCTCAACCAGATGATCGCCCTGATCACGACGCGGCTGATGGACCTGCAGCCCGACGTCATCCTGGTCGTCGGCGGCGCGACCGACATCTTCCAGCCGTGGAGCTTCGATCCGCGGGCCGGCGTTCCCTACAATCACTTCGCGAACGAGAGCCTCTACGACTACTTCTTCGACCCGAGGAAATCCGCCGAGGACGCGGAGGACCTGTCGTATGACGGCCTGCAGGCGATGATCTTCAATCGCCTCGAGAACCTGCGCGCGCTCACGAACTGGCAGTCCGACATCTGGGAATGGGAGGTGGTGCGGCAGTTCGAGCTGGCGCTCAGGCGCCTCGCGCGGCTCGCGCCCGGGATCGGCGCGCCGGTCCGGTTTCTCCTGCAGCCGACGGTCGTCCGCAAGGGGACGCTCGCGGGTGCGGAGGCCGGCGCCGCGTCCGGCGCGTTCCTCGCCTATCTCGACCGCCAGTACGAGCGCTTCGAGAATGTCCTCGGGCGGCTGGACACGGCCGACCGGGCCTTCGCGGCGCGGAACCTGAGCCGGCTGTTCGAGGCCGACACCCGCGCCCTGTTCACCGACATCGTCCACGTGACTTCGGAGGGGCGCCAAGTGATGGCCGACCGTCTCCAGGCGGAGGTGGTCGAGACGGTCGGGGCGGCGACGGCCGCCTGAGCCATGGCCGAACCGATCGTCTTCGTGGGCGACTCGATCACGGAGCTCTGGGGCTTCCACCGGGCCGGCACTTTCGAGGCCTACGGCCTCATCCCCCGTGGCGGCTCCGGGCAGACGGCGCGCTGGATCACCATGCGGTTCGCCCGCGACCTCGCGGAGACCGGCGCCCGGGGCGTGCATCTCCTGTGCGGCGTCAACGATATCGGCCGCAACGAGGGTGTCTTCGTCCCGGTCGAGGAGATCTGCCGCACGCTCGCCGGCATGCTCGACGAGGCCCGCGCCCTGGGCGTGAAGGCCTGGATCGGCTCGCTCACGCCGGTGGACGGCATCCCGTGGAACCCGGAGGTGTGGGACGCCCCCGCCATGATCGCGGCGGTCAACGCGTGGCTCCGGGACCACGCCCACGAGCACGGCGCGACGTTCATCGATTACCACGCCGTGCTGGTGTCCGAGTCCGGCGGGCTCCGGCCGGATTACGGGACGGACGGGCTCCACCTGAGCCCGGCCGGATACGCGGCGATCGAACCGTTGATGCTCCGGGCGCTGGGGCGCATCCCGGATGCCCCATCCGCCCCTGCCCTGTCGGTGAACGGTGCGCCCGCGAACACGGCCCGGTCCGTCCGCGCGCGCCTCATCGGCGCCGCGGTGGCGGCGGCGGCCCTGCTGGCCGCCATCGCCGCCCTGGTCCTCGAGCTCCGCTGATCAGACCCGGCGCACCGCGCCGTGCGCCGCGCTCGTCGTGAGCATGGCGTAGGCGCGCAGGGCCGCGCTCACCTTCCGCTTGCGCGGCTTCGCCGGCTGCCAGCCCGCCGCCTCCTGAGCGGCCCGCCGCTGGTCGAGCTCCGCCGTCTCGACATCGAGGTGGATGCGCCGGTTCGGGATGTCAATGGCGATCCGGTCGCCGTCGCGCACGAGGCCGATGAGGCCGCCCTCGGCCGCCTCGGGCGAGACGTGCCCGATGGACAGGCCCGACGACCCGCCGGAGAATCGTCCGTCGGTGACGAGAGCGCAGGCCTTACCCAGACCCTTCGATTTCAGGTAGCTCGTCGGGTAGAGCATCTCCTGCATGCCGGGGCCGCCGCGGGGGCCCTCGTAGCGGATCAGCACCACTTCGCCGGCCGTGACCTTGCCGTTGAGGATGCCGTCGACGGCCGCGTCCTGGCTCTCGAACACGCGGGCGGTGCCCGTGAAGGTCAGGATCGAGGCGTCGACGCCCGCGGTCTTCACGATGCAGCCCTGCTCGGCGAGATTGCCGTAGAGCACGGCGAGGCCGCCATCCTGCGAGTAGGCGTGCGCCGCGTCGCGGATGACGCCGCCCTCCCGGTCGAGGTCGAGCGCGTCGAAGCGCGATTCCTGGCTGAACGCCACCTGGGTCGGCACGCCGCCCGGGGCCGCGCGGTAGAAGGTCTGGACCGAGGCGGCCGGTTCGCCGCGCACGTCCCAGCGGGCGAGCGCCCCGCCGAGCGTTCCGGCCGAGACGTTGCCGACGCCGGTGTCGATCAGGCCGGCCCGGTCGAGCTCGCCCAGGATCCCCATGATGCCGCCCGCCCGGTGGACGTCCTCCATGTGGACGTTGGCCACCGCCGGGGCGACCTTGCACAGCACCGGCACCCGCCGGGACAGCCGGTCGATATCGGCCATGGTGAAGGGCACCTCGCCCTCGTGGGCGGCGGCCAGCAGGTGCAGCACCGTATTGGTCGAGCCGCCCATGGCGATGTCGAGGGTCATGGCGTTCTCGAACGCCTGGAAGCTCGCGACCGCGCGCGGCAGCACGCTGGTGTCGTCCTGCTCGTAGTGGCGGCGGGCCAGATCGACGATCAGATGGCCGGCCTCGACGAAGAGGCGCTTGCGGTCGGCGTGGGTGGCGAGCACCGAGCCGTTGCCCGGCAGGGCCAACCCGAGGGCCTCGGTGAGGCAGTTCATCGAGTTTGCCGTGAACATGCCCGAGCAGGAGCCGCAGGTCGGGCAGGCGGAGCGCTCGATGACGGCGACGTCCTCGTCGGAAATCCGGTCGTCGGCCGCCGCGATCATCGCGTCGACGAGGTCGACCTTCCTCGCGATGCCCGGCAGCTGGACCTTGCCGGCCTCCATCGGGCCGCCCGAGACGAAGACGGTCGGGATGTTGAGGCGCAGCGTCGCCATCAGCATGCCGGGGGTGATCTTGTCGCAGTTCGAGATGCACACCATCGCGTCGGCGCAGTGCGCGTTGACCATGTACTCGACGGAATCGGCGATCAGCTCGCGGGACGGCAGCGAGTACAGCATCCCATCGTGGCCCATCGCGATCCCGTCATCGACCGCGATGGTGTTGAACTCCTTGGCGACGCCGCCGGCCGCCTCGATCTCCCGGGCGACGAGCTGGCCGAGGTCCTTGAGGTGAACGTGGCCCGGCACGAACTGCGTGAAGGAGTTCACCACCGCGATGATCGGCTTGCCGAAATCCGAATCCTTCATGCCGGTGGCGCGCCAGAGGCCGCGGGCACCGGCCATGTTGCGGCCGTGGGTGGTGGTGCGTGAGCGATAGGCAGGCATCGAGAGCTTCGACTGGTTCAAAGGTGAAGGGCTTCTGCGCCCGCGCCCGCGCATCCGCAAGCGTCGCCGGGAGACCGGCACCCGTGGCATGCTTCTGGCGGATGGCAGGAGGGAGGGGCGGATCGCGATGACACAGGTGGATTTCCTCCGGCGCGCGATCGCGCAGGGTCAGGGCCGAGCCGAAGCCGATCTGGTCCTGAAGGGCGGCCACTTCCTCGACCTCGTCACCGGCGATCTGGTGGCCTCCGACATCGCGATCTGCGGCGACCGGATCGTCGGGACATTCGGAGCGTATAGCGGCACCCGGGAGATCGACGTGTCCGGCAAGGTCGTGGTGCCGGGCTTCATCGACACGCATTTCCACGTCGAGTCGTCGCTGATGCCGCCGCAGGAATACGAGCGGTGCGTCCTGCCGCACGGCGTCACCACCGGGATCTGCGACCCGCACGAGATGGCCAACGTGCTCGGCACCGACGCCTTCACGTGGTTCCTCAGATCCTCCGAGACGCTGGCGATGGATCTGCGGGTGCAGCTCTCGTCCTGCGTGCCGGCCACCGACCACCTGGAGACCTCGGGCGCCCGGATCGAGGCGCAGGATCTCCTGCCCTTCGCGACGCACCCCAAGGTGATCGGCCTCGCCGAGTTCATGAACTTCCCGGGCGTGCTGGCGGGCGACCCGGGCGTGCTGGACAAGCTCGCGGCCTTCCAGGGGCGGCACATCGACGGGCACGCGCCGCTCCTGCGCGGCCTCGGCCTCAACGGCTACATCGCGGCGGACATCCGCACCGAGCACGAGGCGACATCGCCCGAGGAGGCCCGCGAGAAGCTGTCCAAGGGCATGACCGTGCTGATCCGCGAGGGCTCGGTGTGCAAGGACCTGCACGCCCTCGCGCCGATCCTGACCGAGCGGACGGCGCCGTTCCTGGCCTTCTGCACCGACGATCGGAATCCCCTCGACATCGCCGAGGAGGGGCACCTCGACTTCGTCATCCGCACGGCCATCGCCCTCGGCGTGCCGCCGCTGGCCGCCTACCGGGCGGCCTCCTGGTCGGCGGCCCGCGCCTTCGGGCTGCACGACCGGGGCCTCGTCGCGCCCGGCCAGCGCGCCGACCTCGTGGTGCTCGACGATCTCGCCGCCTGTGCCGTGTCGCAAGTCCTCAGCGCGGGCCGGCCGGTGGACGCGGCGCTCTTCGACGCGCGCGCGTCGATCGAGCCGATCGGCCGCCGGAGCGTGCGGGCGCGGCACGTGACGGCCGCCGACTTCGCCGCTCCGGGCTCCGGGCCGTCGACGCCGGTGATCGGCGTCGTGCCCGGCAAGATCATCACCCTGCGGCACGACCTGACCCTGCCCTATTCCGGCGGCGAGCGCCGGATCGACCTCGACCAGGACGTCATCAAGGTCGCGGTGGTCGAGCGCCACGGCCGGACACAGCCGGGCGCGCGCGGCGTCGGCGTCGCGTTCGTGAAGGGCTTCGGCCTCAAGCGCGGCGCCATCGCCTCGTCGGTCGGGCACGACAGCCACAACATCACGGTGGTCGGGGCGGACGACGCCGACATGGCCGTGGCGGTGAACCGGCTCGGCGCGATCGAGGGCGGCTTCGTGGTGGTCGAGGGCGGCCGGGTGCTGGCCGAGATCGCGCTGCCGGTCGCCGGGCTCATGAGTCTCATGCCGTTCGACGCCATCCGCCGGTCGCTCGTGACCCTGCGCGACGCGGCGCGAAGCCTGGAGGTCGTCCTCCCGGAACCCTTCCTGCAGGTGGCCTTCCTGCCCCTGCCGGTGATCCCCCACCTGAAGATCACCGATCGAGGGCTCGTCGATGTCGACCGCTTCGCGCTGATCGACCCTTGAAACGCTGTTTGATCCTTGAAATTAGATTGTGCGCAATCTAAATGGGCTGTGCGGAGGCGAGTCGGCGCCTACATGCCGGCGGCATCCCCAAACCGGAGAGTCCCATGCCCGTAGACGTGAAGTACCGTACCACCGCCACGGCCACCGGCGGCCGCGACGGCGCCGCCCGGACTGCCGACGGCAGCTTCGAGGTCAAGCTCTCGACCCCGAAGGAGCTCGGCGGCGCGGGCGGTCCGGGCGCGAACCCGGAGCAGCTCTTCGCGTCCGGCTACTCGGCCTGCTTCCTCGGCGCCATGAAGGCCGTCGCGCCGTCGCTGCAGCTGAAGGTCCCGGCCGAGACCACCGTGACCGCCGACGTCGGAATCGGCCCGCGTTCCGAGGGCGGCTTCGGCATCACCGCCGACCTGACCATCAGCCTCCCGGGCCTGGACCGCGCCGACGCGCAGAAGCTCGTCGACGCCGCCCATCAGGTCTGCCCGTACTCCAACGCGACCCGCGGCAACGTCAACGTCGGCCTGAAGCTGGCCTGATCCCGCCCGGGGCCGGCCCGCGGACGCGTCCGCGGGCCGCTTTTTTCGCGCGCGGCGCGACGGCGGTGCCGATCCCGTCCCAATCTCGGATGCGGACCGAGCGTCCGCGGCCGCTCACCCGTCGGCCCGGGCCCGCATGCAGACATGGCCCCCCGCGTCGAGGGTCACGCCCTCGAACGCCGTCCCGGCGACCCGCCCGCAGACCCGAAACACCTGGTTCGCCGTCATCGGCGCGACCCCACGATACGTGAACGTCCGCGGCACGCGTCCGAGGAGCGTCGCGGCGAGGTTCATCAGTAGCGTCGCCTGCATCGGGCCGTGCACGACGAGGTCGGCGTAGCCTTCCACCCGCGTCGCGTAGGGCTGGTCGTAGTGGAAGCGGTGGCCGTTGAATGTCATCGCCGAGTAGCGGAACAGCAGCGTCGGCGTCGCCGGCACCTCCCAGATCACCGCGTAGGATTCGGAACCGTCGCGCTCGGGCGCGGCGCCGGTTCCCGTCTGTGCGCCCGCCGCCTCGCGGTAGACGATATCCTGCCGCTCGCGGATCGCGACGCCCCGTTCTGTCGAGACCGTGTGGTCGACGGTGACGAAGCACAGGCTCCCGCTCCGCCCGCTCTTGAAGGCGACGTCCCGCACGGTCTCGGTGCGCGTGACCGTGTCCCCCGCGCGCAGGTCCGAGAGCGTCTCGATCTCGCCCCCCGCCCACATCCGCCGGGGCAGCGGCACCGGGGGCAGGAAGCCGCCCTTGGCGGCATGGCCGTCGGGCCCGAGGGAGTCGGCCGGCGGCGTCTCGGGCGCGAGGCACCAGTGCAGGGCCGGCGGCGCGATTCCATCGGCGACCGGCGCCAGGTGCGGCGCGAAGGTCGCGCGGAACTCGGCGAGGAGGCGCGGGGTGACGAGGTCGGACGCCGCCCGCGTCCGGCCGATCCAGGCGCTGAGATCGGTCATGTCAGTACGAGCGCGGCAGGCCGAGCACGTGCTCGGACAGGTAGGCGAGGATCAGGTTCGTGGAGATCGGCGCGACCTGATAGAGGCGCGTCTCGCGGAACTTGCGCTCCACGTCGTACTCCTCGGCGAATCCGAAGCCGCCATGGGTCTGGATGCAGGCGTTCGCCGCCTCGAAGGACGCGTCGGCGGCGAGCATCTTGGCCATGTTGGCCTCGGCCCCGGGATTGGCCCCGCCCTCGTAGACGGTCAGCGCCTCGCGGACCATGAGCTCGGCCGCGCGCATGTTCGCGTAGGCCTTCGCGATGGGGAACTGCACGCCCTGGTTGGCACCGATCGGCCGCCCGAAGACGGAGCGCTCGCCGGCATAGGCCCGGGCCCTGTCGATGAACCACTTGGCGTCGCCGACGCACTCGGCGGCGATCAGGATCCGCTCCGCGTTCATGCCGGACAGGATGTAGCGGAAGCCCCTGCCCTCCTCGCCGATGAGGTTCTGCGCCGGAACGCGGAGATTGTCGAAGAACACCTCCGTGGTGGCGTGGTTCATCATCGTGCGGATCGGCCGGATCGTCAGGCCGTTGCCCTTGGCCGCGCGCATGTCGACGAGCAGCACCGAGAGCCCGTCGGTGCGCTTCATGCCCTCGGCCCACGGCGTGGTGCGGGCGAGGAGCAGCATCAGGTCCGAATGCTCGGCGCGGCTGGTCCAGATCTTCTGGCCGTTGACGACGTAGTGGTCGCCCTCCAGGCGGGCCGTCGTCTTCAGGCTGCCCGTGTCGGTGCCGGAGGTGGGCTCGGTCACGCCGAAGGCCTGGAGCCGCAGGCGACCCTCCGCGATGCCCGGCAGGTACTCGGCCTTCTGCGCCTCCGAGCCGTGCCGCAGCAGCGTGCCCATCGTGTACATCTGGGCGTGGCAGGCGCCGCCGTTGCAGCCCGCCCGCTGCACCTCCTCGAGGATCGCGGCGGCCGCCGAGAGCGGCAGGCCGGAGCCGCCGTACGCCTCGGGGATCAGCACCGAAAGGTAGCCGCTCTCGGTGAGCGCGTTCACGAACTCGGTCGGGTAGGCCATCTCCCGGTCGAGGGCCCGCCAGTACGGTCCCGGGAAGCCGGCGCAGAGCTTGGCGACCGCCTCGCGGATCTCGGTATAGGCTTCCATCGGGGGCTCCTCAGGCCGTGCGGCCGCCGTCGACGGGGAGATCGACGCCGGTGATGAACGCCGCCTCGTCGGAGGCGAGGAACAGGGCGGCGGCGGCGATGTCGCTCGCCTCCGACAGGCGCCCGAGCGGGATCGTGGCGATGAAGCGGTCGCGGTTCTCGGGCGTGTCGAGGACGCCCATGAAGTGCTCGAGGAGCCCCGTGGCGCCCATGACCGGGCAGAGGGCGTTCACCCGGATCTTCCAGGGCGCCAATTCCAGGGCCAGCGACTTCGAGGCGAGGCTCGCCGCGCCCTTGGAGGCGTTGTACCACGTCAGACCCGGGCGCGGCCGCAGCGCCGCCGTCGAGCTGACGTTGAGGATCGCGCCGCCGCCCGCGTCGCGCATCAGCGGGGCGACTTCCCGGATGTAGTGGAAGATCGACTTCACGTTGACCCGGAAGACCCGGTCGAAATCCTCCTCCGTCACCTCCATCAGCGGCTTGTTGCGGTGGGTAGTGCCGGCGTTGTTGACGAGAATGCTCGGCACGCCGAAGCGCTGCCGCGTCTCGGCGACGCTGGCGGCGACGTCAGCGGCCAGCCCGACATCGGCGGCGATCGCGATGGCGTTGTCGCCGAGCGCCGCCGCGACGCGCCCGGCCGCCGCGCCGTCGATGTCCACGCAGGCCACCTTGGCGCCCTCCGCGGCGAAGCGCTGGGCGATCCCGGCCCCGAAGCCGCTGCCGGCCCCCGTCACGAGCGCGATCTTGCCGTCCAGTCTCATCGTCTCCTCCCGCCCGTTCCGATGCGCTGTCAGATCACTGTCCTCGAGCCCGGGGCGCGAATTCCGCGCGGATCCGCGCCCCGTGCTCGTCGATGGCCGGGACCGGTCCGAGGGCGCGGACCGCGCCGTCGATCAGCACCGGCGGCGCCACGATCCGGGCCCGCCCCGAAGGCGTCCGGACCTCCGCGCGGATCAGCGCGGGGTGCGTGGCGAGGTCCGCCAGAGTGTTGACGAAACCGTAGGCGGTGCCCGCCGCCTTCAGCCGGGCGGCGGCCGCGTCGCGGGTCAGCCGCACCAGCGCGGCGCCGATGCGCAGGTCGACCGCGGCGCGGTTGGCCACACGGGCGTTGTTCGACGCGAAGCCCTCGGCCCGGGCGAGCTCCGGCTCGCCGAGCACGCCGGCGCAGAAATTCGCCCACTCGCGCTCGTTCTGGATCGAGATCAGCACGAGGCTGCCGTCGGCCGTGGGGAAGGCGCCGTAGGGGCAGATCGACGGGTGCGCGAGGCCGACCCGCTGGGGCGCCTTGCCGGTCCCCTCGAAGTAGAGCAGCGGGACGTTCATCCAGTCGGCGGCGCCGCTGAACAGGCTGACCTCCAGGGCGCAGCCCTGCCCGGTGATCCCGCGGGCGATCAGCGCCTCGAGGACCGCGGCGTGGGCGTCCATCCCGCAGGCGACGTCGCAGACGGAGACGCCGACGCGGCCGGGCCCCGCCGGGTGGCCGGTGATCCCGGCGAGCCCGCTCTCGGCCTGGACCAGCAGGTCGTAGGCCTTCATGTCGCTGTAGGCGTTTCCGGCGCCGTAGCCGGAGATGTCGACGGTGATGAGTCGGGGGTAGCGCGCGCGCAACTCCGCCGAGCCGAAGCCCGCCCGGGCCGCCGCGCCGGGGGCGAGGTTCTGCACGAACACGTCGGCCTGAGCGAGGATCGCGTGCAGCAGGCGGGCGTCGGCCGGATCCTTGATGTCGGCGACGAGGCTTTCCTTGCCGCGGTTGAGCCAGACGAAGTAGCTCGCCAGCCCGTTGACCGCCGCGTCGTAGCCGCGGGCGAAATCCCCCTCCGGCCGCTCGATCTTGATGACCCGGGCCCCGGCATCGGCGAGCCGCGAGGTGCAGTAGGGCGCGGCGACGGCCTGCTCCAGGGCGAGCACGGTCAGCCCTCGCAGCGGCAGGTTCTGGCTCATCCGCATCCTTCGGCTTCCCGCGGTCTCAGAGGGCCGGTGCCGCATGAACTGGAACGGCGAGAAGCCCCGCCAAGCGGGCCGCGGTGACAGGGCTGCCCGGCCATTGGCTTCGGGACGTCGCTTTCGCCGCGCTCAGCGTCTTTGCGAGCGGAGCGAAGCAATCCAGGGAAGCGCGACGTCGGCGAGCGCGGCGTATCTGGATCGCTTCGCTCCGCTCGCAGAGACGGCGGTCGGCCTCACTCCGCCGCGCGCAGCGTTGGCGGGCCGCGGACCTCCTCCACCGGCTCGGGGTCATCGAGCGCCCCGTCCACCGCCCGCGGCTTGTCGCGGAACGAGAAGCGGTGCGCCAGCCGGTCGAGGTAGATGTAGATCACCGGCGTGGTGAACAGCGTCAGCACCTGGCTGACCGCGAGGCCGCCCACCATGGCGTAGCCCAAGGGCTGCCGGATTTCCGAGCCGGTCCCGGTGGCGACCATCAGCGGGATGCCGCCGAGCAGGGCCGCCATCGTGGTCATGAGGATCGGCCGGAAGCGCAGCAGCGCGGCTTTCCGGATCGCAACCTCGGGCGAGAGGCCCTCCTCCCGCTCGGCGACGATGGCGAAGTCGACCAGCATGATGCCGTTCTTCTTCACGATGCCGATGAGGAGGATGATGCCGATCAGCGCGATCAGGCTGAAGTCGAACCCCGCCCACATCAGCACCGCCAGGGCGCCGACGCCGGCCGAGGGCAGCGTCGACAGGATGGTGATCGGGTGGATGAAACTCTCGTAGAGGATGCCGAGGATCAGGTAGACCACGAACAGGGCCGCCAGGATCAGCAGCGGCACCGTCGAGAGCGATTGCTGGAAGGCCTGGGCGGTGCCCTGGAAGCCGCTCACCACGGTCGGCGGGACCTGCAGCTCCCGCATCGCCCGGCCGATCGCCTCCGTGGCCTGCCCGAGGGCGACGTCGGGGGCGAGGTTGAAGCTGATCGTCACCGCCGGGAACTGCCCCTGGTGGTTCACGGCCAGCGGCGCCACCGGAACCGTCGTCCAGCGGGCGAAGGCCGCGAGCGGCACCTGCCCGCCGCCGATCGGCGCCTTGATGTAGATCTTGTCGAGGCTCTCGACGCTGCCCTGCAGCGCCGGCAGCACCTCCAGGACGACGTGGTAGCTGTTGAGCTGCGTGAAGTACTGCGCGATCTGGCGCTGGCCGAACGCGTCGTAGAGCGTGTCGTCGATGAGCTGGGGCGTGATGCCGTAGCGCGAGGCGGCGTCGCGGTCAATCGAAAGCGTCAGCGTCGTGCCGCGGGTCTGCTGGTCGGTGGCGACGTCGCGCAGCTCCGGCAGCGTCTTCATCTTGTCGAGGATGCGCGGCGCCCAGGTGTTCAGCTCGGCGAGGTCCGGGTCCTGGAGGGTGTACTCGAACTGCGTCCGCGAGGTGCGGCCGCCGGTGCGCACGTCCTGGGTCGCCTGGATGAAGGTCCGGATGCCCTCGACGCGCTCCAGCTTGGGGCGCAGCCGGCCGATCACCTGGAAGGCGTTGACGTCGCGCTCGTCGCGGGGCTTGAGCGTGATGTACATGCGCCCGGAATTGAGCGCCTGGCCGTTGCCGCCGAGCGACATGCCGACGGTGGCGACCGCGGGATCGGCCTGGACGATCGCGCCGACCTTCTCCTGCAGCGCCTTCATCGCCGAGAAGGAGATGTCCTGCGACGCCTCGGTGACCCCGATCATGAAACCGGTGTCCTGCTGCGGGAAGAAGCCCTTCGGGATGGCGACGAACAGGTAGCCGGTCAGCGCCAGCGTGGCGAAGAAGACCAGCAGCGTGACGCGGCGGAAGCGCAGCGCGACGTCGAGGGCGTCGGCGTAGACCGCGAGCAGCCAGTCGAAGGCGGCCTCGCTCATGCGGTAGAGGCGGCCGTGGCGCTCGGCGTCGTGGGACTTCAGCAGCCGCGAGGCCATCATCGGGGTCAGCGTCAGCGACACGAAGGCCGAGACCGCGATGGTCATCGACAGCACCACGGCGAACTCGCGGAACAGCCTTCCGATGATGCCGCCCATCAGCAGGAGCGGGATCAGCACGGCGATCAGCGACACCGAGATCGACACGATGGTGAAGCCGATCTCGCCCGCGCCCTTGAAGGCGGCCTCCATGGGCCGCATCCCCTCCTCGACGTAGCGGCTGATGTTCTCCAGCACGACGATGGCGTCGTCGACCACGAAGCCGACCGAGATGGTGAGCGCCATCAGCGAGAGGTTGTCGAGGGTGTAGCCCGCCATCCACATCAGCGCGCAGGCGCCGAGCAGCGCGAGCGGCACGGTCACGCTCGGGATCACGGTCGCCCAGAAGCTGCGCAGGAAGACGAAGATCACCCCGACGACCAGCGCGATCGTCAGCAGCAGGGTGAACTGCACGTCCTCGACTGAGGCGCGGATGGTCTGCGTGCGGTCGCTCAGGATGCCGACCTTGATGGCGGCCGGCAGTGTGGCGGTCAGGCGGGGCAGCTGGGCCTTGATGCTGTCGACCGTGTCGATGACGTTGGCGCCGGGCTGCTTGAACACGACCAGGAAGATGCCGCGCTTGCCGTTGGTCCAGCCGGCCTGCTTGGTGTCCTCGGGGCCGGCGACCGCCTGTCCGATGTCGCGGACGCGCAGCGGCGCGCCGTCGCGATAGGCGACGATGACGTCGTTCCAGTTGTGCGCCGCGGTGAGCTGGTCGTTGGCGTAGATGGTGTAGCTGTGGCTGCCGCCGTCGATGCTGCCCTTCGGGTTGTTGACCGTGGTGAGGGTGAGCTGCGCGCGCACGTCCTCCAGCGACAGGCCCTTGGCCACGAGCTTGGCCGGGTCGATCTGGATCCGCACGGCGGGCTTCTGCTGGCCGCCGATGAAGACCTGCGCGACGCCCGAGATCTGGCTGATCCGCTGCGCGAGCTGGACGTCGACCGCGTCGTCGACGTCGATCAGCGGCATGCTGTCGGAGGTGGCCGAGAGCAGCAGGATCGGCGAATCGGCCGGATTGACCTTGCGGTAGGTCGGCGGGGTCGGGAGGTTCTTCGGGAGCTGGCCGCTGGCGGCGTTGATGGCCGCCTGGATGTCGCTCGCGGCGCCGTCGATGTTGCGGTTGAGGTCGAACTGGACCGTGACCGTCGAGATCCCCAGGGAACTCGTCGAGGTCATCTGCGACACGCCGGGAATCTGCGAGAACTGCCGCTCCAGAGGCTGCGCCACCGACGAGGCCATCGTCTCCGGGCTGGCCCCGGGGAGCTGCGCGGTCACCTGGATCGTCGGGAAATCCACCTGCGGCAGCGGCGCGACGCCCAGCAGCGGGTAGGCCACGATCCCGAGGAACAGGATGCCGACCATGATCAGCGTGGTCGCCACCGGGAACCGGATGAACGGTGCCGAGATGCCGCCCTTCATGGCCGGGCCCCGCGCGGGGACGCGCCCGCCGTGAGGCGTGCAGCGCGCGTCACTGGACCGCCTCCGCCTGCGCGGTGTGGGCCGCGTGCGGATCGGCCACGAGGCTGCCGTCCTGCACCTTGTACTGGCCGGCGACGATCACCCGCTCGCCGGGCCGGAGGTCGCCGCTGAGAACGCGCGTCCGCCCCGAATCCGAGCGGCCCGCCTTCAGCGCGCGCTGATGCGCCCGGCTGGCATCGTCCACCACGAAGGCGAACAGCCCGTCGGGCCCGTGCTGGATCGCGTCGTCCGGCACGGTCGTGGCGACCGCGACCGTGCCGACCCGCATCTTGGTCGAGACCGACAGGCCCGGCCACAGCGCGTGGTTCCTGTTCTCGTAGACGGCCTTGAGGCGGATCGTGCCCGTCGCGGTGTCGACCTGATTGTTGAACAGGGCGAGCTTGCCGTCGGCGAGCTTGGTCAGCCCGTCCGACGTCCAGGCCTCCACCGGCACGTCACCGGCCTTGAGGGCCGCAGTGATGGCGGGCAGCTGATCCTCCGGGGCCGTGAACACCACGAAGATCGGCTCGACCTGGGTGATCGTCACGATCGGGGTCTGGCCGGCCGCGTTGACGATGTTGCCGATATCGACCTGCCGGAAGCCCGTGACGCCGTCGATGGGCGCGCGGATCGTGGCGTAGCCGAGCTGCGTCGTGGCGTTGTCGATCGCCGCCTGGTCGGACGCCACCTGCGCCGTGAGCTGGGCGACCAGGGCCGTCTGCGTCTCGGTCTGCTGCCGGGAGGCGAAGGCGCCCAGCCCGGTGTAGCGGACGAGGTCCGCCTTCGCGTTGCCGAGGTTGGCCGTGTCCTGCTCCTTCTTGGCCTTCGCCTGATCCAGCGCCGCCTGGTAGGGCCGCGGGTCGATCTGCACGAGCACGTCGCCTTTGCGGACGGTCTGCCCCTCGCGGAACGCGACCTGCTGGATCTCGCCGTCGACGCGCGTGCGCACCTGGACGGTGTTGTACGCCTGGACGGTGCCGAGGCCGTTCGACACGAGGGCGAACGGCCCCTGCTCGACCGTGCCGAGGGTGACGGGCACCGGCAGCGCCGCCGCCGCCCGGGACTTCACCGCGGGCTGATTCAGGCGCGTGTAGCCGTAGGCGCCGCCGCCCGCGACGGCGAGCAGCAGGAGGATCAGGCCGGCCGCGCCCGAGCGCTTCTTCGCCGGTTTGGTCGCGGCGCGACGCGCGTCGCCGTGGCCCCGGTCCGCCACCGCCTCGTCCGCGCGGGACCCGTCGCGGTCGTGCACGTCCTCACTCAGCATGCGCCGCTATCCGCCCGTTGATCCGACCGCTTCGCGGGCCGGGATAATTTTGCATTCAATAGCATACAATGGCCGCGCCGGACATCGCGGCGCTCCCCGGATCGCGGCAATGTTCCGTGAGCGGAAAGCGTGCTACCGCCGCCGAGAGTGGGCCGCGCCGCGGGGCCGGACGCCCCGCGCGGACGACAGGCGCCCGGCGTGCCCGCGCGGGATGGCCGCCGACGCCGCGCCGAGGATGTGAGACCGGGACGCCGCATGGCCTCGACCCTGGAACTGGACGGCCTGAACGAACTGCGCGACGCGCTGATCGAGGAGCGGCAGGTCATCGTCGCGTCGGTGCGCAAGCTGCGCGACGCGCGGCGGCAGAAGGGCACCTTCGTGCTGGGCGACGGCGCGGATGCCGGGCCGCGGCTGGTCGCCGTGCAGGAGCAGATCGTGGTGGTCGAATCCATCATCGCCGCGCTGACGCGATCCCGGGCCTGAGGTGCTCGCGGTCCGATCGGACGTACCCGCGCGGCGCCCGGGCCCTGGCCGATACCGGTCGGGATTGTCACAGTTCGGTGTCCGAGATGTTTCTGAGGGCTCGCGGCGTGCACGGCCCTGGGGCGGACACTGTTCGAGGCGGCGGGCTGTGTGGCCGGTCGCGTATTCAACGATTATCGTCAATAGATTATTGAATTCATGTCCCGGCAGGCGCCGGAACAGCGGCTCCGGATGCAACTCGGTTGAACCGGATCATCGCCCCGGTCGATCGGCCGCCGTCAGCACCCCCATCCTCGCCGATCTACGATCCGGTGTTCGATTTGCCGGCGATGGATTGCGCCGCGCGTGACGATCCCGTCGGCTTGTACAGGATCTGCTCAACTTTCGGGCTGGACGATCGCGATCCTGTCCTGTTAGCGGACCGCATCTCAAGGCGCGGAACCTCGAACATGGACGCCTTCGATCACGCCAATATCGCGCGCGATACCGACGAAACCGTCGATTCGCCTGTCGCGGATGAGCTCGTCGTGCTCTGGCGGGCGCTCGCCGCGGACCGGCGCGCCCAGGACGAGCGGACCGCGCGCCTGCGCGCGATGCGCCTCATCGGCGGCGAGGACGGCGCCGACTGATCACGCGGTCTCCGGCGCGCCGCCCGGCAGCCGGCTCGCCAGCACGAAGCCGACCGCCATCGCCATGGCCTCGGCCTGCGCGATCAGCGTCGGCTCGCCGGCCTCGCGCGCCGCCTGCAGCAGCTCGATCGCGTGCCGGCCAAGGCGCAGGTCCACATCGTCGCCGGCCGGGACCCCCTCCGGAATCCCGTGATTCTGGCTTCGGTCAGTCATTGGCGTGCGTGGGTCTCGAAGCTGTGGGCAGGGGCCTGAAAGGCGCCGAGGCCGCGATCCAGGATTGCGTGTCGGTGACGTCGCCGAACACCCGCATCACCGCGCTCACCGACCGGTGGATCTCGTCGGCGGAGATCCCGTCGAGGTCGTGGCTCGCGGAGGCGTCGGACAGGAAGGTCACGTCCTGGCCGCGGTGGAAGCCGTCGATCGCCGTCGCGAGGCAGGACGACTCGCCGGCGAAGCCCGCGATGACGAGCGGCGGCGATCCCCGGTCCATCGCGTCCGCGAAGGCGGGGCTGGCGTAGCAGGACGGGCGGTCCCGGTCGAAGATCATGTCGCAGCCGTGCGGCTCGAACCCCTCGATCCAGCGGACGAAGCGGCTGCCCGCCTGGAACAGCGGCGCGCCGATCCAGCGGACGTAGACGACCTGCATGCCGCTCGCGCGGGCATGCGCGAGGGCGCGCCGGCAATTCGACAGAGCGGGCTTGATCCCCGCCAGGGCGAGCGGGCGGCCCGCGATCTCGTATTCCTGCTGCATGTCCACCAGCACCAAGGCCGGGACGCTGCGCGGCCGGCGATACAGCGCCGGGTTGATCGGCCGGTTCATCGCGCGGCCACCGCCCGGTCGACGGACGGGCGGGTCACGGCGCGGCTCCGCGAGCGGTCGAGGGCGCCCGCCCGGTGCCAGCGCCCCTCCGGCCGGATGATGACGTAGGGGTCGGCGCCGAGACTGATCGCCTGCGGGTGCGGCTCCGCCTCCATCAGCATCTCGACGTAGTCGAAATCCGAGAAGACCAGCTCCTGCGCGCCCTCGAAGACGCGGAAGCCGAAGCGGCTCCAGAAGCCGACGAGGCGCTTCTGGGCGTGGCCGTAGAGCCGCCGGTAGCCCTTGACCCGGGCCAGCTCGATCCCGGCGCGGACCAGCGCGAAGGACAGGCGCGTGTTGCGGAACTCGGCCCGGACCGCGAGGCGCTCGATCTTGGCGAAATCCGCGAAGAACCGGATGCGCAGGCAGCCCGCCGGCTCGTCGCCGACGTAGCCGATCAGGTGCGTCGCCGAGAGGTCGTTGCCGTCGAACTCCTCCTCGTACGGGCAGGCCTGCTCCGCCATGTAGACGGCGGCGCGCAGGGCGATCACGCGGGACAGGTCCTCCATGTTCCGCGCGACCGCGACGCTGATGCCGGTCCCGCCGGACCGGTGGGTGTCGTACGGGGGCGCCGGCTCCGCCTTCGGCGCGCGGGCGAAATGGTACAGGGCACCGCGGGCGGAGGTCTGCGCGGTGAAGCCGAGAGTCGTCAGGAGGTCGGCCCCCTCGGGGGTGGCCGCGCGGGCGTAGAAGTCGACGCCCCGGTAGGTCGGGCTCGACAGACGGTCGAAGACGAGGCCGACTCCGCCGGAGAGGCGCCGCCGTGCGTAGACGGCCCAGACGTAGATGCTCGCCGGGCGTTCGTGCTGGCCGGCCAGCATCGCGGCAGGCGGATCGGACGCGTCGAGCGTCCCGGCCTTGAGCGCCGCCAAGCCGTCGGCGTTCAGCATCAGGCAGGCCACGAACCCCTCGCCCCGCGGATCCGCGGCGTCGAACCGGTGGCGCTGGGCGATCGCCAGGACGCTGTCGGGATTGATCGACATCACCCGCTGGACGGTGCGCAGGGGCGCGAGATCGGGCAGATCCGCGCGCGCCGACGCGATCAGCCGCGCCAGATCGTCCGGGGTCGGCGTGAAGATGACGAGGTGCCTGGCAATTCGGCCGACCTCGAGCGCATTCAGCGCGTGCCGCGGCTCGGGAGAGACTGGCGCTGTACCGAGTTGATCGGCGTCCTTGGCCACGAACTGCGCGCGAGCAATGTGCACCGTCATCGGATGACCTGTCATTCGGGTACGGATTGACGGTTAAGCACTTCGCATCTAGCGCTCTGGCTGTATGTGCAAAATTTGAAACAGGGGTGTTCCGTCGATGGAACAGGCGGAGGCGATCCGGGACCCGATGCCCGACTGGCAGAGCATCCGGGTCTTCCTGGCGCTCCAGCGGTCCGGCAGCTTCCGCTCGGCGGCGACGAAGCTCGGCCTGTCGGTGAACTCGGTGCGGCGCCGGATCGACGACCTCGAGGCGCTGATCGGCGCGCCGCTGCTCACCCGCCACGTCGACGGCATCCGCCTCACCGCCGAGGGCCACGCGATCCTCGAGGCCGCCGGCCGCATGGAGGCGGCCGCCTTCAGCCTCGTGCGCACCGGCGAGGGCGCGCCCTTCGCCGAGACCGGCGAGGTGCGGATCGCCGTGACGGAGGGGCTGGGCGCCTTCTGGCTCGCGCCGCGGCTCGTCGAGTTCCAGCGTGCCAACCCGCGCCTCACCGTCGACCTGCGCTGCGCGATGGAATCCGCCGACGTCCTGCGGCTGGAGGCCGACGTCGCGATCCAGCTGACGCGGCCGACCAGCCCGGACCTGCGCATCGTCAAGCTCGGCCGGATCCACATGGTGCCCTACGCCGCGCGGAGCTACGAGGAGACCTACGGGCTCCCGGCGCGCCCCGAGGACCTGGAGCGCCACCGGATCGTGGTGCAGGACGGCGGCCAGACCGTCGCCCTGGAGGATTACGTGCGCACGGTGCCGGGCTTCCCCGCGAAGGTCCCGATCACCCTGAAGGTCAACGTCAGCAGCGCGTATTACTGGGCCATCGCCAAGGGGGCCGGGATCGGCCTGCTGCCGACCTATGCCAGCGCGATCGGCGCCCAGGTCGTCCCGGTGGACAATCTCGGCCGCTTCAGCGTCGACATCTGGCTGACCTATCACCCGGACGCCGAGCGGATCACCCGCGTGCGGCGGACGATCGACTGGCTGCGGGCGTCCTTCGATCCGAAGCGGTATCCCTGGTTCCGGGACGAGTTCATCCACCCCCGCGACCTGCCGGGTGCCGTGAAGGGCGCGGCCCTCCCCGACCTGTTCGCCGGCTTCATCGCCATGACGCCGTGACGCCTCCGTGATTCCGGCGGGCCGCGACGGCCGCTGGTCCGGGTCCTGCAACGGCCGACGCCCGCCCTTGACCGCGCCGCGCGCATGATCCTTGCTCCGGCCGCCGCGACGACGAGGTTGCCCGTGCTGCTGACGCCCCGTGAGAAGGACAAGTTGCTCATCGCCATGGCGGCGCAGGTGGCGCGCAACCGCCTCGCCCGCGGCGTGAAGCTCAACCATCCGGAATCGGTGGCGCTGATCACCGACTTCGTGGTCGAGGGCGCGCGGGACGGCCGCACCGTGGCCGACCTGATGCAGGCCGGCGCCACCGTGCTGACCGCCGATCAGGTCATGGAGGGCGTGCCCGAGATGATCCACGACATCCAGGTGGAGGCGACCTTCCCGGACGGCACCAAGCTCGTCACCGTGCATCACCCGATCCGGGGCGCGGCCTCGTCCGACATCCCCGGTGCGGTGACGACGCTGCCCGGCGAGATCGTGTTCAACCCCGGCGCCGAGCGGACCGTGGTCGAGGTCGCCAATGTCGGGGACCGGCCGATCCAGGTCGGCTCGCACTATCACTTCTTCGAGGTCAATCCGGGCCTCGTGTTCCCGCGGGAGCAGGCCCGGGGCAAGCGCCTCGACATCGCGCCGGGCACCGCCGTGCGGTTCGAGCCGGGATCGACGCGGGAAGTGGCGTTGGTGCCGCTCTCCGGCGGGCGCACCGTCTACGGGTTCCGCGGCGACGTGATGGGCAAGCTCTGACCATGGCCAACACGCCCAAGCCCGCCAGCCTGCCGCGCTCGGCCTACGCCGACATGTTCGGCCCGACCGTCGGCGACCGCATCAGGCTCGCGGACACGAGCCTGGAGATCACGGTCGAGCGCGACTTCACCACCTACGGCGAGGAGGTGAAGTTCGGCGGCGGCAAGGTCATCCGCGACGGCATGGGCCAGAGCCAGGCCACGAACGCCGACGGCGCCGTCGACACGGTGATCACCAACGCGGTGGTCCTCGACCACTGGGGCATCGTGAAGTGCGATGTCGGCATCGTGCGCGGCCGGATCTTCCGGCTCGGCAAGGCCGGCAACCCGGACGTGCAGCCCGGGGTCGACATCGTGGTCGGGCCGGGCACCGAGGTCATCGCCGGCGAGGGCAAGATCCTGACGGCGGGCGGCTTCGACAGTCACATCCACTTCATCTGCCCGCAGCAGATCGAGGAGGCGCTCTGCTCGGGGGTCACCACGATGCTCGGCGGCGGCACCGGCCCGGCGCACGGCACCTTCGCCACCACCTGCACGCCGGGCCCCTGGCACATCGCCCGGATGATCGAGGCGGCGGATTCCTTCCCGATGAACCTCGCCTTCGCCGGGAAGGGCAACGCGTCCCGTCCGGAGAGCCTCGTCGAGATGGTGCGGGCGGGTGCCTGCGCGCTGAAGCTGCACGAGGACTGGGGCACCACGCCCGCGGCGATCGATACCTGCCTGTCGGTGGCGGACGCCCACGACATCCAGGTCATGATCCACACCGACACGCTCAACGAATCGGGCTTCGTCGAGGACACGATCGCGGCCTTCAAGGGCCGGACCATCCACGCCTTCCACACCGAGGGCGCGGGCGGCGGCCACGCGCCGGACATCATCAAGGTGGCCGGGCTGCCGAATGTGCTGCCGTCTTCCACCAATCCGACGCGGCCCTACACGTGGAACACGATCGACGAGCATCTCGACATGCTCATGGTGTGCCACCACCTCGACCCGTCGATTCCCGAGGATCTCGCCTTCGCGGAGAGCCGGATCCGGCGCGAGACCATCGCGGCCGAGGACATCCTGCACGACATCGGCGCGCTCTCGATGATGTCCTCCGACAGCCAGGCGATGGGCCGGGTCGGCGAGGTCATCATCCGCACGTGGCAGACCGCCGACAAGATGAAGCGCCAGCGGGGCGCACTGCCGGGCGACGCGTCCGGCACCGACAACCTGCGGGCGCGCCGCTACGTCGCCAAGTACACGATCAACCCGGCCATCGCGCACGGCATCTCCCGGCACATCGGCTCGGTCGAGGCCGGCAAGCTGGCCGACCTCGTGCTGTGGACGCCGGCCTTCTTCGGCGTGAAGCCCGACCTCGTGCTGAAGGGCGGCAGCATCGCGGCCGCGCCCATGGGCGACCCGAACGCCTCGATCCCGACGCCGCAGCCGGTGCATTACCGGCCGATGTTCGGCGCCTACGGACGGGTCCCCTTCGCCACCGCCCTCACCTTCGTCTCAAGGGCGGCGGTGGAGGACGGCCTGCGGGAGCGGCTGGGCGTGCAGAAGGAGCTGGTCGCCGTTGAGAACGTCCGCGGCGGCATCTCGAAGAAGAGCATGGTGCTGAACGACGCCACGCCGGTCATCGAGGTCGATCCGGAGACCTACGACGTGCGCGCCGACGGCGAGCTGCTGGTCTGCGAGCCGGCCGAGGTGCTACCGATGGCGCAGCGCTACTTCCTGTTCTGAGCGCGGCCATCCATGATCCGCGCCACCCGCATTCTCCGCCGCGACGCCCTGTCGGGCGGCGAGATCGTCGACCGCGTCGTCCTCGATCACGGCGACCGCCACCGCCGCCGCGTCGCCATGCGCGGCGCCGGGGGCCTGGGCTTCCTGCTGGACCTTCCGGAGCCCGCGGTCCTGGAGGACGGCGACGCGCTCGTCCTCCAGGACGGGCGCCTCGTCTGGGTCGAGGCCGCGCCGGAGCGCCTGCTCGAGATCCGCGCTCCCAGCGATCACGCCCTCAAGCGCCTGATCTGGCACATCGGCAACCGGCACATCGCCGCCGAGATCGGCCCGGACGCGGTCTGGATCGCGCACGACCACGTCCTCGCCGAGATGGTCCGCGGCCTCGGCGGCACCGCCGAGCCGGTGGAGCGCCCGTTCCGGCCGGAGGGCGGCGCCTATTCCGGGGATCACGGCCACGGGCACGACCACCCGCATGGCGGCCACCAGCACCACCATGCCGCGGGCTGAGCCCCTGGAGGCGCTGCGCCTGATGGCGTGGCTGTCGCCCGGCTACCCGGTCGGGGCCTACGCCTACTCGCACGGGCTCGAATGGGCGGTCGAGGCGGGCGATGTCCGCGACGAGGCTAGCCTGACCGCGTGGCTCCGGGACGTCTGCGAGCGCGGCGCCCTGCGCAACGACCTGATCCTGGCGGCCCACGCCCACGCGGCGGCGCTGTCCGCGGACGGCGCCGCGCTGGTCGCCGTCAACGACCTCGCCCTGGCCCTGGCGCCGTCGCGGGAGCTGCACCTGGAGACGAGCCAGCAGGGCCGCAGCTTCCTCGATGCGACGCGCGGCGCGTGGCCCTGCGACGCCCTCGACGCCTTGGCCGAGCATCTGCCGGGGCCGGTCGCCTACCCGGTCGCGGTCGGCCTCGCGGCCGGCGCGCACGGCATGAATCCGGGGCCGGTGCTCGCCGCCTACGGCCTCGCCTTCCTCCAGAATCTCGTCTCTGCGGCCCTCCGGGCGGCGCCCGTGGGTCAGGCCGCCGGCACGCGGGTCGTGGCCGCCCTCGCGCCGCGCCTCGCCGGGCTCGCCGAGGCGGCCGCCGCGGCGGATCTCGACGCCCTCGGTGCCGCCACCTTCCGCCTGGATCTCGGCTCCTTCCGCCACGAGACCCAGTATTCCCGCATCTTCCGATCCTGAGCCCGCAGCATGACCTCCACGAACGGCCCCCTCCGCGTCGGCATCGGCGGACCTGTCGGTTCCGGCAAGACCGCCCTGATGGAGCAGCTCTGCAAGCGCTTCCGCGACCGCTACGAAATCTGCGCCATCACCAACGACATCTACACGAAGGAGGACGCGCGGATCCTCACCGTCGCGGGCGCCCTGCCGGAGGAGCGCATCCTCGGCGTCGAGACTGGGGGGTGCCCGCACACGGCGATCCGGGAGGATGCCTCGATCAATCTCGCCGCCGTCGCCGAGATGAGCCGGCGCTTCCCAAAGCTCGACCTCGTGCTGATCGAGTCCGGCGGCGACAACCTCGCGGCGACGTTCTCGCCGGAACTCGCCGACATCACGCTCTACGTGATCGACGTGGCCGGGGGCGAGAAGATCCCCCGCAAGGGCGGCCCGGGCATCACCCGGTCCGACCTGCTGATCGTCAACAAGACCGACCTCGCGCCGCTCGTCGGCGCCGACCTGTCGGTGATGGAATCCGACACGCAGCGGATGCGCGGCACCCGGCCGTACGTGTTCGCGTCCCTGCGCGAGGGCGCGGGCGCGGACGCGGTGGCGCGTTTCGTGGAGGAGGCGGGCGGCCTGGGCCGCTGAGTCGACGCGCCGGTCCGGGCGGCCGGCGCGTCACGTTTCCTAGCGGCCGGCCTCGGCCGAGCGCGCGCGAACCGACGACCTGCTCGGGGTGCCCATGAGCGCGTCCAGGCGGCTCATCCGCGCGTTGAAATCGTTCAGGACGGTCTGGCGCGCCTTGATCGCGGCGCTGGGCTGCGCCTTGGCGGGGGTGTGCCGCGGGCGGGCCTCCGCCTGGACCGCCGGAACGGCGAGGAGCGCGGCCAGCGCCGCGATGGTCAGAGTGCGGGTCATCGTGAAATCCTTCGGCGCACGCCGTGTCGGACGGCGCGACGCTGCGCTGAGGATATGCGCGCCCGGAGCGCGGCCGCGTGCGCGAGCGCACAGCACGCAGACGTGATCGGGATGAGCGCCGTTGGGCCATCGCGGCGTTGACAGCGGTTCGTGACTGATTCAACCCGCGATATCGGGGCCTTCTGAACGGTATCGCGCATGCGAAATCTGCGGTGGCTGGCCGCCCTTCCCTTCCTCGGCATCCTGGTCGGCCCGTTCTTCCTGAACCGGGTCGAGCCCTTCGTGTTCGGCTTGCCGCTGCTCCTCGCCTGGCTGGTGTTCTGCGTGATCGGAACCTCGGTCGTGATGGGGGTGATCTACCTGACCGACCCTCAGAACCGCGCGCCGGAGGATCCCCGATGAGCATCGCGCTCGTTATCGTGGCCGCCGGCTTCGCGCTGGCGATCGGCCTCGGACTCTACGCGCGGGTCGGCCGCGAGATGGGGCTGGAGCAGTGGACCGTCGGCGGCCGCGGCTTCGGCACCGCCCTGGTCTTCCTGCTGATGGCCGGGGAGATCTACACGACCTTCACGTTCCTCGGCGGCTCCGGCATCGCCTACGGCAAGGGCGGCCCCGCCTACTACATCCTCTGCTACCTGACGCTCGCCTACGTCACCTCGTACTGGCTGCTGCCCCCGGTCTGGCGCTACGCCAAGCAGCACAACCTCTACACGCAGCCCGACTTCTTCGCGCGCAAGTACGGCAGCCGCGCGCTCGGCATGCTGGTGGCGCTCGTGGGGATCGTCGCCCTCGTCCCCTACCTCGTGCTGCAGTTCAAGGGCCTCGGGATCATCGTCTCGACGGCGTCCTACGGCGCGATCTCGTCGACGACCGCGGTCTGGATCGGCGCGGCCGCGCTCACCGCCTACGTCGTGGTGTCGGGCGTGCACGGCTCCGCCTGGACGGCCGTGATCAAGGACACCAGCATCCTGTTCGTGGTGGTGTTCCTCGGGATCTACCTGCCGGTCCACTATTACGGCGGCTACGAGGGCCTGTTCACGGCGATCGAGGCGGCGAAGCCCGGCTTCCTGGCCCTGCCCGACCGCGGCCAGAGCCCGACCTGGTTCACCACCACGGTCCTGCTGACCGCGCTCGGCGGCTACATGTGGCCCCACACCTTCGCGTCGCTTTACACGGCGCGGGAGCCGGGCGCCTTCCGCCGCAACGCCGTGATCCTGCCGATCTACCAGCTGATCAACCTGTTCGTGTTCGTGATCGGCTTCACCGCCGTGATGCAGGTGCCGGGCCTGACGGGGCCCGACGTCGACCTCTCGCTGTTCAAGCTCTCCCTCGCGACCTTCCCGCCCTGGGTCATCGGGCTGATCGGCGCCACGGGGGTGCTGACCGCCCTCGTCCCGGGCTCCATGATCCTGATCGCGGGCGTCACCCTGGTGGCCAACAACCTCGTCCGGCCGCTGCGCCCCGGCATGGACGACGCCGCGACCGCGCGGCTGTGCAAGATCCTCGTGCCGGTGCTGGCGCTGGTCTGCGTCGGCTTCACCCTGTCGGGCGGCGACACGATCGTGCAGCTCCTGCTCATGGGCTACAACTTCGTGACGCAGCTCTTCCCCTGCTTCATCACCAGCCTGATGCGCCGCAATCCCCTCGACCGCCGCGCCGCCATCGCCGGGATCGTCGCGGGCGTGGCCACCGTGGCGGCGACGGTCCTCTCCGGGTTCAGCCTGGCGAAGCTGCCGGTCCTGGGACCGCTCCAGGACGTGAATGTCGGCATCGTGGCGCTGGTGGTGAACGTCGTCGTGACGGTCGCCGTGGCGCAGATGGTGCGCGGGGGCGCGACCGCCGCGCAGGCCGCGGAGTGACGCCGCTCAGCCCTGTCCGCGGCGGGCGGTCAGCCAGGACGCCAGCAGCACCGCGACGCTCACCAGCCCGACGAGGAGGGTCGAGGCCGCGTTGATCTCCGGATTCACGCCGAGGCGGACCTGGCTGTAGAGCCGCATCGGCAGGGTGGTGGAGCCTGGGCCGGAGACGAAGCTCGCGATCACCAAGTCGTCGAGCGACAGGGTGAAGGCGAGGAGCGCGCCGGCCGCGAGGGCGGGCGCGAGCAGCGGCAGCGTCACGGTCATCAGCACGCGCGCCGGCGCCGCCCCGAGGTCGGCCGCGGCCTCCTCGAGGGACCGGTCGAGGCCGCGCAGGCGCGCGCCGACCACCACCGCCACGAAGCCGGTGCAGAAGGTCGTGTGCGCGATGACGATCGTCAGGAGGCCGCGGTCCAGCCCGATCCCGATGAACATGAGCAGGAGCGACAGCCCGATCATCACCTCCGGCATCACGATCGGCCCGAAGACGAGACCCGTGAACAGGGCGCGACCGCGGAAGCGGCCCTGCCGCTCCAGGGCGAGCGCGGCCAGCGTCCCCAGGATCGTGGCGAGCAGGCTCGCGAGGAAAGCGACCTTCAGGGAGACCCAGGCGGCCGACAGGAGCGGCGCGTCGGCGAGCAGGGCGCCGTACCAGCGGGTCGAGAACCCGCCCCAGACCGTCACCATCGGCGAGGCGTTGAACGAGTAGACGATCAGCACCGCGATCGGCCCGTAGAGGAAGCCCAGGCCGGCCACCAGGGCGGTGCGGGTCACCCAGCTCACGGCGCCTCGCCCTCGCCCGCGCGCAGGCTGTCCCGGAACAGGACCACCGGTCCGATGACGATGGCGAGGATCAGCACGGCGACCGCCGCGGCCAGCGGCCAGTCGCGGTTCGAGAAGAACTCGCTCCAGAGCACCCGGCCGAGCATCAGCGTCTCCGACCCGCCGAGCAGGTCGGGGATCACGAACTCGCCGACCATCGGGATGAAGCAGAGCCCCGCGCCGGCAGCGATCCCGGGCAGGCTGAGCGGCACGGTCACGGTCCAGAACACCCGGCTCGGCGAGGCGCCGAGATCCGCCGCGGCCTCGCGCAGGGTCGGATCGAGGCGATTCATCACCGCGTAGAGCGGCAGCACCATGAAGGGCAGGTAGGCGTAGACGAGACCGACGATCACCGCCGCGTCGGTGTTGAGGATCGTCAGCGGCGCGTCGATCAGGCCGAGCCGGCGCAGGGCGAGATTGAGCAGGCCCTCGGGCTTCAGGATCGCGATCCAGGCGTAGATCCGGATCAGGAAGCTCGTCCAGAACGGCACGATCACCAGCGCCACGAGGAGCGGCTGCCAGCGGGCCGGCGCCCGCGCCAGGGCGTAGGCGAGCGGCGTCCCGAGGGCGACGAGGATCAGGCTGGCGACGCCCGCGTAGGTCAGGGAGCCCAGGGCGGCGTCGCGGTAGAGGGGGTCGGCGGCGAGCGTGCGGTAATTGTCGAAGTTCAGGGCCTCGAGGAAGGCCGACCAGCCGTCGAGCCCGCCGCGCCAGTCGAGCAGCGGCAGGTAGGGCGGGATCGCCGTCGCCGGCTCCGAGAGGCTGATCTTCAGGGTGATGACGAAGGGCAGCAGGAAGAACGCCGCCAGCCACAGGAAGGGCGGCAGGCGCGCCAGGCGGTCGAACATCCGGCCGCGCTTGCGGGGGCGCGCGGACCCGGCCTCCGTTCGCCCGGTCGCGCGGTCGGCCTCCGCTCCGGCGGCCCTCATGCCGGCAGGATCACGGCGACGTCGGCGGGGAAGCTGGCCCGTGCGTCCGAGCCCGGCGCCGCGGCGGCCTCCGCGGGCCGCCCGCTCGCCCGCAGCGTGGCGCCGTCGGGCAGGCGCAGCGTCCGGCGCACCCGGTCGCCCAGGAACACGGCGTCGGCGACGACCACCGGCAGCCCTTCCGCGCCCAGCACCACGTCCTCGGGCCGCACCGCCACCACGACCGCGGCCCCTTCCGCGAGCGCGGCCTCCGCGACGCCCCGCACGGGACCGTGCGCGGTCTCGACCGTGCGGACCGTGGGGGGGGCGGCCGGGCCGCCCCCGCCCGGGGGGGGGGTGGAAAGGCCGGGGCGGCCGGCGGCGGGGCCGCGGCCCCGGGGCCCGGTGGGGGTG